>CAZAQZ010000458.1:824-2974 GCA_964487175.1 uncultured Verrucomicrobiota bacterium
AGCAAGGCGCCGTTAAAGGCAGAAATGCCCCAGGCCACGCCGGAAGTGTCGATGTCGCCGTCAGCGCCCGGATCGCCCGCGCCGTTTTGGGTGGAACTCTGAACATAGAAAGAGCCGTTCGCCCCCGCGCCGTCCATGGCCCAGCCGCCGCCACCCCAGCCCGCACCGCGTTTGCGCCAGAAATAAGCGGGACTGCCACCCGTCGCCGTGACGGAGAAAGCAGCGGTCGTATTGCTGCAGACTGACTCCGGTGTCGGTTCATCGGTAATGGCTGGGGGCGCGATGCTCACCGTCAACGTCGCCGCACTGGAGACCAGCGGCGAGCATGGCGCCGCCGCGCCCAAAACGCAACTGAAGCTGGAACCGTTGTCCGCCATAACCACGCCGGTCAGGGTCAGCGTCGGTGTACCCGAACCGTTGATGGTGGCGTTATCGGTCAGGGGCGTGGCGCCCTTCTGCCAGTGGTAGCTGGTCACGTTACTGGCCGTGACCGCAAAACTGGCGTTGCCGCTTGAGCACACGGTCACCGGCACAGGCTGGCCGGAAATGGACGGCGGACTGTTCACCAGCAAGGTGCCCGCGCCCGAGGTCGCCGGCGAACAAGGAGAGTTGCCGCTGACCACGCAGGAGAACGAAGAATTGTTATCGCCGGCGCCCACGCCGGTCAGCGTCAACGTCGGCGTTGCCGAACCGCCGATCGAACCGCCATCGCTGAGCGGTGTGACGCCCTTTTGCCACAGGTAACCTGTCACGTTATTGGCTGCGACCGAGAAACTCGCGTTGCCGCCGGCGCACAGGGTCAGATTGGTGGGCGAAGCGCTGATGCCGGGCGCGGCCACCACGGACAACGTTCCGGTGCTGGAAGCCAATTGCGCGTTGCCGCAGCCCGTGATCTGGCAACTGAATGTCGCGCCGTTGTCGCCCGTGCCGACACCCGTCAGCGTCAACATCGCCGTCGCGGATCCATTGATCGAGCCGATGTCCGTCAAGGTCGTGCCGCCTTTGAGCCATTGATACGCGTTCACGCCCGTGGCGCTGACGGTGAAGATCCCGGTGCCACCCGAACACACTGTCGTGTTGGTCGCCCCCGATTGGATCGCCGCGTTATTGACGACCGTCAATAGCGCCGCCCCCGAGGTCGACGAGACGGAGCAAACACTTGTCACGATGCACTCAAAGTTGGACCCGGAATCACCCGAGGATACACCCGTCAACATCAGGTTGGACGTCGTCGCGCCGGAGATCGTGCCGATATTGCCGACGCTGATGCCGTTCTTTTGCCACTGATACGTGAGGCCTGCGCCGCTGGCCGTCACCGTGAATGTCGCATTGCCGCCTGCGCAAGGCGACTGGTCCGCGGGCGCGCCCGCCGTGATAGTCGGAGCGGCATTGACGGTCAGGACCGCCTGGCCGGATGTCTGGGTGTTGGTACAGGCATCTGTCACGAGGCATTCGAAGTTGGAGCCGGAATCAGCGGACACCACGCCCGTCAACGTCAGGTTGGAAGTTGTCGCCCCGGAAACGGTGCCACCATTGCCGATGGCCGATCCGTCTTTCTCCCATTGATAGGTGACTGAATCACCGGTGGCTGTGGCCTTGAAAACGGCCGTGCCGCCCGTGCAAACGGCGAGGTTCGTGGGAGACGCCGTGACGGTGAGGGGGTCCGGACAACTGATGCTCAGCTTGTTGAAGTACTGGTAATAACTGCAACCGCCATCGGGGCCGACGCCTGCGAAATCGAACAAACGCACATCCACGATGGCCACGCCACCCACCGCATTGGAGATCGTGCCGGTAAGATTGTAAGTCGTGTTGCTGGTCAGCGTCGTGACGGCAAGGGAGTAATTCGTCGGTGAGGTCAATGTAAACGACAGATTCATCCCATCCGCCGTAAACGGGATGCCGTTCGACCGGCCATTGTTGCCCTGGCTATCCGCGATGCTGTAAAAGTTGGAGCCGCCCCGAAAGTAGTACTGAAACACAAAATTGCTGATGCTGTTTTCCAGCGCAATGCCGACGGTGCCGGGATTGTTGATGAAACCATTGTCCAGTGACACGGCAAGCACTTGGCCAACCTGCAATGCGTTCGTTCCGTTGGCGGAAGTAAACGGCCGGCGGGCGTTGAAATTGTTATTAATCGTCCAAATCCC
>CAZAQZ010000459.1:0-2969 GCA_964487175.1 uncultured Verrucomicrobiota bacterium
TGATAACTGATTGCCCCTTGGTAGAACCGATCCACGAAAACACTTTCTTCGCGTTGAACCTTGACCCCGACGGGAAATCGTTTTGGAGCGCCGATCTATTCACAGGTGACGTATTCAAATTTGACATTGGCAGTGGCAGTGTTCTTCTCCAATTCAATGCGAGCACCACCACTGGTTCAGTCGCGGGCCTCGTCGTGAAGGGCGAGATCACAGCGGCGTCTACACCGCGCACGGGTTCGTGCGTGACACGGAACGCCCGATTCTGGTTCACCCATGCATTCAGTTCCGATACGAATTGCGTTACTCTGTTGCGCGCTCTGCAAGCCAATGTCGGTGGCATCAGCCTCGGGTTTATTCGGTTGCCGCTGAACTTTGAAAATGGCGACAATGTGAAGGATGTCAACGATGCTCTGATAGAGGCCTTGGGACTTTACTGGAAGAGTAGCGCGCGGACCGGAGAAGCGAGCGGCACTCAAAATGCGAAACAGCCGGCTTCGAAACTCTGCAATCAGCGTAAGCTGCTGTCTATTGAATTGATTGCGGCCACGGCCAATGTCGAGTTGCTGGGCACGGACCCCGCGGACTGCATGTACACGATCCACGGTGTCACGACGAATTTCCCACAGAATCTGCTGGAACAGGCTCGCGTGGCCTGCCGTGGCGACGATCCTACTGCCTGTGCGACCATGACGCTGTTGCTTCGCAAGTTTAACCAGAACGGCGTTGCGCAGAACTTCGTTGGCAACGATCTTACCCAATGCTCGCCCACCAATACCGCGTTGTTGAGGAGTATCGGTCGCGATCCGACGACCCAGCTTAATTGCCCGGGCTTAAACTCCAGTTGCGATACTGCGGAGGCGATTGTGTTCAAGAACGCCTCGAATCCTTTCGCGGCGGCTAGGTTCTCCGAATCGATTTCGTTGGTGAAATACCAAAGCACTTTCTCAATCACCACCAGCACCACCAATGGCACGAACGTTGTTAGCACGCTTCCACAGCCGACCTGTGCCCTGGGAGGCCCCGGCGCTGCCTGGATGATCACGCCAGATGTTGGGCAGGCAGGCCGCCAGTTTACGGTCGATACGCGTAATAGCAATGTTCAAACCGTGCTCTCGGTCTTTTCGGGCACCTGCAGTAATCTGACATCGGTGACCTGCGGAACTGGAAACATGCCGCTTCTTAATCAATCTGAAGTCGTTTTTACCACCGACGGAGTCAACACCTTTTATATTGTCGCCGAATCAGCGAATGGGTCCAGTGGTCGTCTAACCCTCAACGTCTCCAGTCCCTGATAGGGTTTTGACGTTTCTTCGAGAACGCCATCTTGCGGGCCCGATTGCTGTGATGCGTGAGCAGCGGCAGGATTCTGCTCCAATACTCTATTCTCCAATGCACGCATGGCTTGTACTCCTGGGGAAGAATGCCGAGATGGCTGGGGAAGGCCTGCTCTTGGAGCCGCCGGGGCTGGCGGCAGGCGATTCACTGCCATTGGAATTGCGTCATTACGAACGTTGGCGGAGGCAAGATGTGACGCGTGTCATTATTGGCAGCGAGCCAACGTGGGCTGATCTGGTGTTGGTTGATCAGCCATTGACGATTCGGCGGGAACATGCCCGGTTTTACCTCAACCACCAGTCACCCGAGCGCAGTGATTTTCGTGCAATGAAGCAATGTCCAGTGTTCATCAACGGGCGACTGCATCCCCCGCTTGAATGGGTTAATCTCAGCAACGGCGATGAGATTCAGTTGAGTTGCTGGCGCTTCCGATATGAATGGGAGGGGTGATCAGGTGACCGCCAGCAGCGCGATGAAGCGGCTTAGTTGCTCGGCGCGGGCGGAATCGCGCTCGGCATAGGCCGCATGGAGATTGCGGCACATGCGCAGGAGGATCTGGCGGGATGTGGCCGCTGTGAGGTACGCCGGATTGAATCCGTACCCCAGCTGCTCGCAAAGATCCCTGCAATCCTTCTCGGCAAGCAATTGTCCCTCGTTGAACGGATCAATGAAAAATTCCTGCTGGCGGGACTCCCACTTCAGCAGGAATTGGCCCGGTAGATTGACTCCCTGCAGTGGAAAGCCCAGTCGCCGCCCGACCAGCAAAAACACCACGGACAGGGAGATTGGGATTCCCAGGCGGCGGTCCAACACGCGGTTTAGATAGGAATTATCAGGATCGTAGTAGTCATCTTCATTTCCTCGAAATCCCAGCCTGCGGAAAAAGTAACGATTGCACACTTCAATTGTCGCCCGCGGTGATTCGCGACCCGTCAGTCGCTCCTTCAATTCATGGGCCATTTCATCGAGGCGAACGTGATACGGTGTTTCATCCAGTTCCGGATAGCGGGTCTTCGCCAGAAGCCAGCAACCTGGCTCAAGATCGAAGGAGTCGTTACAAGTCGCACAGAAACGGGCGAACGCTTCATAGCCGTCACGCTCAAGCAGCGATACTAAAATCTGCCTTGCGCCTTTGCGTGCGCCCGGACCCGCCTCCTGCATCACGGACCGCAGAAAGCTGCGTCCGTCCGGGCCCATCTCCATGAAACTCTCTTCGAGCAAGCGCAACACCGTCGTGTCGTCGTCTGACAACAATTTCACCAAAGCCACGCGGTCTGCCTCGCGCAACACACTCACATCAGCCACTCCATGACCCTAGAATCACCCAATCCCGGCACAAATTCAACGTGAAACGCCGGCAGGTTAAAAAAAACTGATATTCTGCAGAACGATATCAAACACCTTGAGCGCATCTTGCCTTTGTGAATCGGAAATTCCATTTGGAAAACCAATCGTGAGGACCCACGTATCGCCGCTAAACTCGAGGTGGTTCACAGGCCCCCGCAACAGGATGTAGAAAAGCCCATGGCGCCCGCCTTCCTGGTCGCGACGCGTAATCTGGCAGAATCGAAAGAAATGATCGCCGACCGTTCGCCCCTGAATCACCATGGGCTGCGAAGCGATAGCCGGGTCGC
>CAZAQZ010000460.1:0-2961 GCA_964487175.1 uncultured Verrucomicrobiota bacterium
TCATCGCGCGAAGTGATTCAATCTCTTCGGCGTCTTCCAATTTCTCCAAATTGACCATTTGCTTGTTGCAGCGCTTCGAAAAATCCCCTGTCTCGTCAAGCACGTAGGCGATACCGCCCGACATGCCCGCCGCGAAATTGCGTCCGGTCGAACCGAGCACAACGACGCGGCCACCGGTCATGTACTCGCAACCGTGATCGCCAACGGCTTCGACGACGGCATTGACACCGCTGTTGCGGACGCAGAACCGTTCGCCGGCCATGCCGCGGATATAGGCCTCGCCGGCAGTGGCGCCGTAGAGCGCCACGTTGCCGATGATAATGTTTTCCTCGGGAACAAATGTCGAGCTTTCCGGCGGATAGACAATGATCTTGCCGCCGGAAAGTCCCTTGCCGACGTAATCGTTGGCGTCGCCTTCCAGCGTCAACGTCATCCCCCGCGGGATGAACGCGCCAAAGCTTTGCCCGGCTGAGCCTTTAAACAGCAACTGGATGGTGTCGTCCGGCAATCCGTTGGGGCCATGCCGCCTCGTCAATTCGCTGCCCACGATGGTGCCGACGACGCGATTGGTATTTTGGATCGGTCCGCTTGCCCGCACTTTCTCGCCGCGTTCCAGGGCCGGCTTGCACAAATCCAGAAGCGCCAGCACGTCGAGCGATTTTTCGATGCCATGGTCCTGCGGAATCTGGCAATAACGGCCCACCTCAGGCGCGACATCCGGTTGGAACAGGATTTTCGAAAAGTCCAGCCCGCGCGCCTTCCAATGCTCGACCGCCTTCCTGGGTTCGATCTTGTCAGTCCGGCCGACCATCTCATTGATCGTGCGGAACCCGAGTTGTGCCATGAGCTCGCGCACCTCCTGTGCGATGAACCACATGAAATTGACCACATGATCGGGGCTGCCCGTGAACTTCGCGCGTAGCCGCGGGTCCTGTGTCGCCACGCCGACCGGGCAGGTGTTGAGATGGCAAACGCGCATCATGATGCAGCCCAACACGACCAACGGCGCGGTCGCAAATCCGAATTCCTCCGCGCCGAGCAGCGCGCCGATCACAACGTCACGGCCCGTCTTGAGCTGGCCGTCGGTCTCGACCACGATGCGGCTGCGCAGATTGTTCAACACCAGCGTTTGATGCGTTTCAGCCAAACCAAGTTCCCACGGAGCGCCCGCATGCTTGATGGACGAAAGGGGCGACGCGCCCGTGCCACCGTCATGTCCGCTGATGAGCACGACATCGGCATGCGCCTTGGAAACGCCTGCGGCGATCGTGCCGACGCCGACCTCGGCCACGAGCTTGACGCTGATGCGGGCGTGGCGGTTGCCGTTCTTGAGATCGTGAATCAACTCCGCCAGGTCTTCGATCGAATAAATGTCATGGTGCGGCGGCGGAGAAATGAGGCCGACGCCCGGCGTTGAGTAGCGCACCTTGGCGATCCACGGATACACTTTCGCGCCGGGAAGCTCGCCGCCTTCGCCGGGCTTGGCGCCCTGGGCCATCTTGATTTGCAGTTCCTTCGCGTTGACGAGGTAGTAGCTCGTCACACCGAACCGGCCGCTGGCGACTTGTTTGATCGCCGAATTCTTGTCATCGCCGTTCGGCATGAGCTTGTAACGCTCGGGGTCTTCGCCCCCCTCCCCTGTGTTGCTCTTGCCGCCAATGCGGTTCATGGCAATGGCCAGCGCTTCATGCGCTTCCTTGCTGATCGAGCCGTAGCTCATCGCGCCGGTCTTGAACCGTTTCATGATCGATTCGACCGATTCGACCTCGTCAATCGGAATCGGCTGCGGCGCTAATTTCAGGTCGAACAACCCGCGGAGCGTGCACAGGGTCCTGGCCTGGCTGTTGACGAGATCCGTGTACTCCTTGAAAATCTTGTAACTGTTCGTGCGGCAGGAGAGTTGAAGTTTGGTGACCGTCTCCGGATTGAACAGGTGAAACTCGCCATCGCGCCGCCATTGATACTCCCCGCCCGGATCAAGCACCTCGCCGTTGACCTGTCGGTCGGGGAACGCGTGATTGTGGCGCAACAGGACCTCGCGCGCGATCTCCTCGATGCCGACACCTTCGACGCGCGATGCGGTCCACGTCAGGTACTTGTCGATGACCGTGCTGTTGATTCCGATGGCTTCGAAAATCTGCGCGCCGCGATAGCTCTGGATGGTGGAAATTCCCATCTTGCCCATCGTTTTGACGACACCCTTGCTCGCGCCTTTCAGGTAATTCTTCACGGCATGCTTGTGGTCGATGCCGGTCAGAATTCCCTGGCGAATCATGTCGTCGAGCGTTTCAAACGCGAGGTACGGATTGATCGCGCCCACGCCGTACCCCATCAACAGTGCGAAGTGATGAACCTCACGCGGCTCGCCTGATTCGAGGATCAATCCCGTGCGGGTGCGCGTGCCGTTGCGGATCAAATGATGGTGCACCGCCGCGACCGCCAGCAACGCGGGGACCGCCGCCCAATCCTTGTTGATGCCGCGGTCCGACAGGATGATGAAGTTCTTGCCGTCGGCGATGGCCCGGCTGGCTTTGGCGCAAAGTTCATCAATCGCCTTTTCGAGGCCCTTGCCGCCGTCGGCCGCCTTGAAAAGAATGGGCAGCGTGATTGACCGGAAATGCGGCGAGTTCAGATGCCGCAGTTTCTCGAATTCCTCGTTGGAAAGCAGCGGCCCCTTCAATTTGATCTGCTGGCAGTTTTGTGGCTCTGGTTTCAGCAGGTTGCGCTCCGGACCGATGGTCGTTTCGCCGGAGGTGATAATTTCCTCGCGGATGCAATCGATGGGCGGGTTGGTCACCTGCGCGAATAATTGCTTGAAATAATTGTAGAACAGTTGCGGTCTGTTCGACAATACGGCCAGCGGAGTGTCGGTCCCCATCGAGCCCAGCGGCTGCACGCCGTCGCGCGCCATCGGCAGCATGACGATGCGCAGGTCTTCGAATGTGTAACCGAACGCCTGCT
>CAZAQZ010000461.1:0-2953 GCA_964487175.1 uncultured Verrucomicrobiota bacterium
ACGCGCTCCGGCCATGCGCGATGGGTGCAGGCGGACGCGCTGCAGTTGCCGTTTCCCGATGAATCGTTTGACGCGGTCAGCATTGGCTACGGACTGCGCAACCTGGCTGACATCGAGCGCGGTCTGCGCGAGGTGTTGCGGGTGTTGAAGCCTGGCGGGAAACTGTTGTCGCTCGATTTCGGGAAACCGGAATCGCGCGCGTGGCGGGCAGTGTACTTCACATACTTGCGCACGGCGCTGCCGGTGTTGGGGCAAATCTTCTGCGGCGACCCGGACACCCATGGCTATATCCTGGCTTCGCTCCAGGATTACCCGGCGCAGCGTGGCATCAAGGAGATGATGGAAGGGTGCGGTTATTGTGATTGCGGGTTTCAAGAGTTTGTCGGTGGTGCGATGGCAATTAATTTTGGCAGCAAGCCCGCCTGAGCGGCATTAATTGGGATGTTCCTCAGAAAGACCGGCAGGGCCAAGCCGGATGAGGATGAACGGAGTCAGGATGCCGGCAAGGAATATGACAACGCAAAAGCAGGCCGTAAGAAGCTGCGCCTTGGTGCAGGCCCATTCGATGTCCCGGGAGCGCTGGTCTCCGGCGGCGATCTCGTAATCGAACAGCACGTCACCGGCCTTTGTGTAGTTCTTATAGGCGTCGATCAGTGCTGAATCAGTCAGTTTTCGGGCCTCGTCCTTCTGTCCGCTGTTTACAAGATCAAGAATCCTTCTGCCGATTTGCCGATATTGCTCGCGTGTTTGCACGAAATTGTCGAACGCCCGCCTGGCTTCCGCCTGATCGGGGGAAATCGTCGTCCCATAGGTTTTGAGAATCTGGTCGATCTTGTCGCGAAAGGCGACGCCTTCGGTGTGATAGGCCTCGCGCCTGACGGGATCATCCGTCTCGATCTGCAGCATGAGACGGCCAAAACCCTCGGCCTGATAGGAATTCAGATCGGCACTGTAATCCAGAGCTTGCAAGGTCTCCTGTCGGAAGAGAATCGCCTTTTGTTTGGCACCGCTGGCGATCCAATAACCCAGGGCGCCCACACAAAGCAACGCGGCCAATGGTGCCAGGACCGAGATCAGTTGGAGTTTGCGTATTCGCATGCGTACCCGCCGGAAGATTATCTACAGAAGCCGATTCAACGCAAGTCTGGCCGGACCGTGCGGGTTGAAATTACGGGCGTGAGTGCGCGTCCGGTGAAAACCTCTGCCCCGTGAATGGAGCTTGACCGGTTGGCTCGCTGACGCGTATAAGGGCGATCTGGTTGCCAGTGCGGGAAACGTGAGATCCGCCGACAGCAAACAACGAACGAGGGTCAACGGGTCAGACTCTCTGCCGCTGTGTAAGGGAGTGGCTTTGCTCAAGCAGCAACACAACGGACGTGTCCCTGGACCCGGCCTCATCGACGCCGCAGATCGTTGCCGCGCGCATACGGCTGTGGGCAACCATTCTCTCGTCCCAACACCCCTCGCTTCTGTTCTCTTTCCGTCATGACGTTGCTGAACATCAATCGACCGATGCAAATCCTGATGGTGGACGACGATCCGGATGACGTGGAGCTTTTCCGGCGCGCGCTGGAGGAATGCCGGGGCAGGCACCATCTGGAAGTGGCACGGGATGGCATCGAGGCAATGGAGTTGTTGCGAGGCGAAGGGTCGTTTGTGGATGCTGTACGTCCCGATCTCATCCTGTTGGACTTGAACATGCCGAGAATGGACGGCCGCGAAGTGCTCGCTGAAGTAAAGGAGGACAGGGATCTGAAGAGCATTCCGGTCATCGTCCTCACGTCGTCCGATGCTCCTGAAGATATTCTGAAAGTCTACAGACTGCAGGCCAACTGCTACCTTCAAAAACCCGCGGACTTCCACCAGTACATCCACATGGCCAAAGCCATCGAGGATTTTTGGTTCGGGATCGCCAAGCTGGCTGGAAGCGAATTGAGCGTGCGGCGATCCGGCGCTAGCGAAGCTCGGTATCGTCCAGCGCTTGACGGACGCGCTGCCGGGATTCCTCGCAGCAGGTGAACACTTCGATGGTGAAATCGTCGAAGTTATCGCCTTCCACTTCGATTCGCGCGTTCTTTTGGTGGAGGGGACACTGCACCTGCGAGGCTTTTGCGACATAGCTTCGCTTAACCCGTTCGAAAAATGTCTCGGATTGATCTCGCACTGTACCCTCACGCAACGTCCCGCCAAAGAAAACCGCAGCGGAACGCATGACTCTCTCTCGCCTGCCCCGCCAAGTAACAGACATGGGGGCAACGGGTCAAGAGGAAAACAGTAGCCTCTCATGACTTGGGCGCGCGGATCAGGACGCCGCACTTCGGGCAGGGAACAAGCTTCCCGGCGCGTGCGACCTCCAGCGAGACCTTCTCCTTGCACCAGCGGCAGATCATCGTGAGCTTCGGGCCGTCATCCGGGGCCTTCTGTGCACCGGCGGGAACAGGCTTCTGCGGAGCGGTTGACGGCACGGCCACACGCGGCGGTGCCGGACGAGGCGCCGAGGTAAGTGGCCTGTCTGCAGGCAATTCCCGGGCCGGCGTAGGCGGCGCGGTTTGGGAAACGGGTTTTACCGGCAGGGGAATCGGTCCACGCTCAAGCCGCTGTTTCTCGGCGGCCCGGCCCCGTTGGTCATAATCGTCGGCGAGCCGGACGCGTTCAGCGGCGGTTTCGTTTGCAAACGGCCCTTTGTAATCGCGAAACAAATCCGCAGCCGCATAAAACATCTTCAACGACGCCCTGCGCTCGGCCAGCCGTTTCAGCTCAAGGAGCACCGCGTCTGGACTGGCCGCCGCCGTTCCGCCACCCTGACTCGAAGATGAATCGCCGGGAACACTCATTCCTGACCTGTCTCCCTCATAATATATATACCTACAACCCGGACAACCTTCGCCCGTTCATTCAGGAGAAGTTCACCCGCGCGAACACGCCCCGATAACCTGCCACGACCGCCTACTAG
>CAZAQZ010000462.1:0-2950 GCA_964487175.1 uncultured Verrucomicrobiota bacterium
GCCGATGGCGCGTCCCACGATGGCGGCTTCGGCTAGCGGCGTGTTGTACTGCTTCACGGTCGTGAGCGACTCGCCGATTACAAGCTTCCGCGCGAGTTTCACATTGTTCAATCACTGCCGCGTACGGCGACAGGCAAAATTGCCAAACTGGAGCTGAAGAAGTTGCTCCCAGAAAACTGAAGTCGTGAATGATTAGCGCATGCGTACGCGCGCTACAGAAACGATCCTGCAATGCAACCTAACGTTGAAACCACGGCCGTGAGTGATGCCAGGAGAAACTATCTGCGGCCGCACGAGATTTTTGTACTTGTGCTGACTTCGATATTGTTTTTCTGGCCTGCCTTGCATGCGGGTTTTGTCTTTGACGATTGGATCTTGTTGTTGGAACAGCCAATGATTCATGCGACGGACGGCCTGCGACGGATTTGGTGCACCGCCGAGGGGCCCGACTACTATCCTGTAACGTGGACCGTATGCTGGCTGCAGTATCGTTTCTGGGGTGCCTGGCCCATGGGCTACCATCTCGTCAATTTTGCATTGCACGCCCTGAATGTGGTCGTGCTTGCTTATGCATTGAAGCGGCTTGAAATACCGGGGGCCTTCTTTGCGGCGCTTGTTTTCGCCGTGCATCCCGTCAATGTCGCAACGGTTGCATGGATCAGCGAACAGAAGAACATATTGGCGATGTTGTTCTTCCTGCTGACCGGTCTTGCTTATTTGCGATTTGAACATAAAGGGCGTTGGAGATGGTATGCGGTATCCCTCGGATGTTTCCTGGTCTCCCTTTTGGCCAAACCCGCAGCGGCGATGTGGCCTATTCTCCTTCTTGGACTGGCGTGGTGGATCCGGGGGAAAGTCACGCTGCGCGATGTATGGCGGAGCACTCCTTTCCTCTCCCTTTCCATAATCACTGGCATGCTGGCGATTTGGTTTCAAGGCGTTCGTGTACTCGGCGGACAGCCTGCGCGAACCGATGGTTTCTTCTCCAGGCTCGCCTGCGCCAGTTGGGCAGTCTGGTTCTATTTATACAAGGCGCTGCTGCCGATGCGATTGTGCGTCATTTATCCGAGGTGGGAAATTGATCCGTTTAACCCCGTCGTGTACCTGCCGCTGGCGTTGTTGGTGATGATCGTAGCGTACTTTTGGCACTACCGCAGGACCTGGGGAAGGCAGGTCCTTGCCGGTGCGGGATACTTCGTCGTGATGCTATTTCCTGTCCTGGGTTTCTTCGATCAGGGGTTTTATCGATACTCGTTCGTTGCGGACCAGTGGCAATACTTGCCAATCATCGGGGTAATTGCACTCGTTGTTGGTGGCGCGACACACCTTTTGGCTACGGAGCGATTAGGCTTCAGCCGGAAGACAGCATGGATCGCGGGTGCAATTGTGGTCGTCTTTCTGGGCATACTGTCATGGAACCAGACGCGCCTCTACGTAGATGACGAAACACTTTGGCGGGACACGGTGGCGAAGAACCCAACGGCGTGGCTGGCGCAGTATAATCTGGGCATTGCGCTGGCTAACCGGGGCCAGCTTGATGGCGCCATCGCCGCATACAATGAAGCCTTGCGCTACAAGCCTGATGATATCGAGACGCTCAATAACCTGGGTGGGGCATACGGAATGAAGGGCGATCTCGATCGCGCACGAGTCCAGTTCATGAAGGTTCTGGCGTTGAATCCTGGCAATTCCAGCGGGCACGCCAACTTGGGCATGGTCTGGTTCAACCAGGGACACCTTGCGCAAGCAGTTGATCAATTCCAAACCGCCTTACGCATCGAGCCTCAACCGATCCCAATTCGGCTGACTTTGGGGATCGCGCTGGGCCGAATGAATCGCATCGCTGAGTCCAAAGCAGTGTTTGAGGACGTGCTACGCCTTGATCCCTCAAACCAATTCGCCACACTTGCGCTCAGCCAGCTCCCTCGGCAAACCGCAGTTCCGCCGCGATCGAAATGAATGTTGTGATCGGCTACCAGCGTTTGCTGGCTTCGCGGTAGCTTGTGAGATTGCGCTTGAACTCACGAACGCTGTCACCACCGAATTTATCGAGGAGCGCCTTTGCCAATTCGAATGCCACAACCGCTTCGCCGATGACCGCTGCCGCTGGTGCCGCGCAAACATCCGATCGCTCCACGGTCGCCTTCACCTCTTCACCCGTCTTGATGTCGACCGAACGCATCGGCTTCATCAGCGTGGAAAGCGGCTTCATGGCGGCTCGGACAACGATTGGCTGGCCATTGGTCATACCGCCTTCGAATCCGCCGGCGTTATTGCTGGCACGGCTCAAGACACCTTCCCGACCCGGCAAAATCTCATCGTGTACCTGCGACCCAAACCGGCGAGCAGTCTCAAATCCAAGTCCTGTCTCGACTCCCTTGATCGCCTGAATGCTCATCAGTGCGCGCGCGAGGTTGGCATCCAGCTTGCGATCCCATTGCACATGGCTCCCAAGGCCGATGGGTGCGCCTGCGGCTACGACTTCGAACACCCCGCCCAACGTGTCCCCTTGCGCCTTCGCCGCATCAATTGCTTCGATCATCTTCTTCTCCGCATCGGGATCGGCACACCGCGTCTCACTGGCTTCGCTGCGTTCCCGGATTTGCCGAACGCTCAACCCTTCGACATTGGCTTGGATCGGGCCGAGAGAAACAAGATGACCGATGATGTCGATGCCAGCCTCGGTTAAGAGAAGTTTGCAAACCGCGCCTATTGCCACGCGCATCGTCGTCTCTCTCGCGCTGGCGCGTTCCAAAATGTCGCGGGCGTCGTCGCGGTCATACTTGATTACGCCCGCCAGATCGGCGTGCCCGGGACGCGGTTTCGTGACGGGTGGAAGTTCGTTTATTTTGAAGTCCCTGTTCTTGACCATGAGTGTCAGCGGAGATCCAATGGATTCACCTCGACGCACACCGGTAAGCACTTCGGCTTGGTCGGTTTCAATCTTCAT
>CAZAQZ010000463.1:0-2949 GCA_964487175.1 uncultured Verrucomicrobiota bacterium
CCGTCGTCGTCGCCCCGCCTTCGTCCGCGCCAGTCTTCGCGGTCGCTTCCTCTCTGTCAACCGCTTCGCCCTCCTGTCCCGCCTCCTCGCGTCTGCTAATTGCGGTTCTGTCGAAGTGTCGTTTGGAGGGCGATGCCGAGTCATACGAGACGCTCCGACGCCGTCTTCCGAGCAACTCCCGCCGGGCCGCCGGGTTATATCGCCGCACGATCTACCGCCAGCAGAATTGGAACGAACTTGCAGGGACTTTCGTGCAGTGATACAAGCGTTGATAAGGACGGCCTGAACCGGAGTCGCCGATGAAGCGAACGCCATTCTTCCTCACAATAGTTTTCTCTGTGTTGCTGCTCGCATCCATTTGCAACGGCCAAAAGACAAACACCCTGCCCAATGGATCGATATTCATCGGGGAGATGAAGGATGGTCATCCGAACGGTCAAGGGACGCTCATCGAAACAAATGGGGCGAAGTACGTCGGGGAGTTGAAGGATGGAAAGCTGAATGGTCAAGGGACGTGCATGTGGCCAAGCGGAGACAAGTACGTCGGAGGGATTGTGGATGGAAAGCAGGAGGGCCAAGGAACTTTCACTACACCAGATGGAAGTATATATGTGGGAGAGTTCTGGCATGGCACACTCATGGGACAAGGAATAGAAACTTGGCCGAATGGAATAAAGTATGTTGGTCAATTCAAAGACAACAAGTTCAACGGTCAGGGGACATTGACATGGACAAACGGGACGCAGTATGTGGGAGAGTTCAAGAATGGCAAAAGGATTGGCCAAGGCACGCAGACATACCCCGATGGGCGCAAGTACGTAGGTCAGTTCCATGATGGGAAGATGGACGGGACTGGCAAGATGACCTATCCAGACGGCAAGGTGGAGGACGGATTGTGGAAGCAGGGTCTGTTTACAGGGGCAAAGTAAGGCATGCCTTCTTCAGTAGAAATCTTGAACAAGACGATAGAAGAGCCTTTCTCAGACGTGCCGTACCCCGGGGACGACCGAATCGCGAAGTGCTCTCGTGAGGTTTGCCATTATGTTGGTCAAAGCGACTGAATGGCCCATGGTGGTCGTGGGCACGAAGTCATATGGGAAATGTCGGCTTAATAAGGTCAACCAATAGTCGTTCAATGAAGCCCGGCATCCAATTCGCGCTCTACTGGTTATTCGGTCTGGCCTTCCGGTTGATCGTGGCGTTGGTCCTCGCCGGCTACACGTGGGCGGTCTATTATCGGCTGCCCTTTTTTCGCAAACAGGCTCGCCCGCAACGAATTCTCATCTCATCCGGTTGGGCTGCGCTTTTCGCATTGATGACATTCTTGATGATGGATTTGGGCGCGGCCGCTTCGGATGCTCAGTCAATCAGAATCATAAAAACTGACCAGCGAGTGGAAACTGTGACCCTGCCCTCCGGCGAAGTGCTGGAAAACCATACTTATTTGCAGGAGGGTTGGGGAGATGAACGATACAATGCCCTCTTCCTCAAAAATCCGGCCACGGGCGCTTCCGAGCGGATTGAGGATCCCTTTGGCTACTGGAATTATGAAGCTGGTCCCAGCGATCCCTCCTTGTTGCAACGGTATCCCCATCCGCAAGAATTCGTGCGCGGGGACGAAAAGGTCCTGATTATCGGCCCGTTTGTCTGCAAGCGGTGGGTTCAAAAAAAGAAGGAGCCTTACTGGGACATGTTCTCCTTCGACCAGGCCACCGATCGGGAAGCGGCGGAATACCTCCAATCATTCTGGAAACCAGCCGATCCCGCGCAAGCCTCCAGACTGGCCTCTCGGAGCTTGTTCGCGGGCGAAGGTCCGCAGTGCTATTTGAAGTATCAGTTTGAAAGCCTCGATCTGGAAAACAATGTTTTGACAGTCAAGCGGGCTCGCGGGAATTTCAATGGTTCATGGGGACACCTGTCGAGCGATGAATTCCCCGATTATTTGGTTTACAGCGCCTGCGATTACGACGGCGCCCCAGCCTACAACTTTCCGTGGGAATTTGACCTGGCCCGTACACGGGCCAAGAACGGGCCGCGCTGGCTCAAACCGATGCCCTTCAGAATTGCCTTGGATTATTCGGTCATCACTTTTCAAGGAACGCCTGGCGTTCCTTTCGATGAAACTCACGCCATCGCCATGGCCCGGCCCGGCGCGAAGGAAATTGCCACGGCAACCCTGGAATTATCCGACCAGGAATTGCGCACCTCGGAATGCCGATTTACCGTCTGCGGCACCAACCGCTTCGTGGAAAAGTTTGAAGCGATGTACGGTTATGCGGATGCGCAGACGAACCATTTTAACATCATCTGGCAGCCGCACGTTGCCGGCGCCTTCCCTGTCTCCAGCCTGAATACCGGCGAATGGGCGATCGTCGAAGAAATGGGTTGGGACGCCAATTGCGGTTGTGACGAATTCATCCGACTACGCCGAATCGAACCGTGAAAACCCGCACTTCACGTGAGATCTTCCTCACATCCCCTCCGCGGGTCAAAGACTTGACAGATTCGACGGTGAGCGATCACGCCACCACTCCGTCCCTGCCTTGAAACCGTTCCCCCAACTTCGGCCCGCCATCAATTTCCTGTTGACAACATGCTATGCCATGTGCATAGTTCCAGCGTTGTGAATATGCGCATCGTGCATAGAATTGCGAGCCGATGGCCTCGCGATGAGGATGGGAAGCCATCTTGCAGGGCGCGCAGCCCGCGCGCCGTTGGTTGTCTGTGGATCTCCAGACGGCGCGTGGGGCGGAGGAATTTGCCGGGCGGGGCCGGTCCAGCCGCGCGTTGGGAAGCTAGTGTAACCTAATGTAAGCTAATGTAAGTAAAAAATTTTTATGGAAACCGAAAGGAACGACGGCTTGGGCAGGGCCAGCGGTTCGCGGCCCGGCTTTGCCGGGCGGATGCAGAGCTTTCGCCCCGGTGGGCAGCCAGATAATTCTTTAATTT
>CAZAQZ010000464.1:0-2717 GCA_964487175.1 uncultured Verrucomicrobiota bacterium
GCCCGATGGATTGAGGCTCACCGTTGCCGTCGGAATCGAACGGTCGAATCGATCCGCGTTGAATCGGAGACGAAGTGGAGGTGGGGCACGGTGGAGTTCCACCGCAGGTCAGCGGGTCCTGATAATCCGGGTTGGCGGCGCTGCCGGTGCCGCCGGGCAGGTCAAGGCCCACGTAAATTGTTCCGCCGTTTACATAGGGATTGTAGGCACCAATCAGGCGTCGTTGGTTGTAGCCCGAAGGGTGGTATTGGCCGGTTTGGCTGCCCAGCACCCCTAGGGGCGACTTGGCCAAGCCTGCCGTCCCGGGCTGGCCGGGGATGGACGGTGCGGCGCTGTTGGATACACATACGCCGGGCAATGGATTGCCACTGGCATCAAAAAACTCACTAATGTCGCCTCCAAGCGAAAGTGTGCCTGTAAAGACGTTTGTCTGGACATCGGCGCGGGCACTGGGACTGACCAGCGACAGAGTACTCGCGACAACGACAACCGTTAAAATTTTGGAAATTGTTTCAGCGCGGTTCATAGTTTCTCTCCCTCAGCTTGTTGACCTTCTAAAAATACCCACCTCGCCCGACCCGAACTTTACGTATTTCACCACGGAGTTCCTCGCGAAACCCCTACTACAACTGTTCAGCAGGCCGAAACGGTAACGAAAACCGTTCCTGCTATGCGAACCGTCTAGCAAGGGCGAGCCGGATTAACGGCCCGCCCCCCTATTTACCTGCTGGTTTTATATTATCTACGGCGCCTGACAGGCAAAACCCACGCCGCAGTAGTTTGTCTTCGTATAGAAACTGGATGAAATACCAACCTTGAGCTTCTTCGCTGCCTTGGTATTGGCACTGCTGGTGCAGTCCTGCAGCCCGTTCGGCAGAGGCGCTGCGTTGCCCGACAGGTTGAACGTGGTCAACTCCGCCGTTACGGACTTGATCGCATTCGTGTCATTGCAGGCCGCCGCCGCCCGCGCTCGGCTGAACAAGTTGCTGGCGCTGCCGCCCATACACATGTCGGGATCCGTCCCGAACAGCGCGTCGTTCGCAATTGCTGCAACCATTTGATAAGCGAATTGCTTGCGGACGGCTGTCAGATTCTTGCCGGACAGGCTATTCCACATGATACCCATCGCTTGGCGCAACGTATCCACATCGTTGGTCTTGTGGTCGTGGTTCACGTCCTTCGTCGGCAGACAAACGAACCCAAGATCGAGCTTGCCGCCGTTGGCATCGATGGCCTTCAACAGTGTCGCGCAATTTGTGTCCGTGCTGCTGGCAAGGTTCTTCCAGAACGAAGGCGGCCGCGTGACGCACACCGCCGCGCCCACTTGTGGCGTGCATTCCTGCACGACGACCAGTTTCGCACATGAGCCGGTGAGATTGCTGCATGTGACACTCACGCCCAACATATACGATCCCGGGGCACCCGCCAGTACCGTCACGTTGCTGCCGCTGGTCGTACCAAGAATCTCACCGTTGCCGGCGATGCTCCAACTAAAGGTGGAATTGGTCGTCGAACCGGTTACGCTGTACGTGTTCGTGGAAGCTACGCAGACTGGCATCAGTCCGGCGATGATGCACGTCGGCCCAGTATTGGTGCAGACCGGGCACGAGTTCGTATTGCAACCGTTGATGTTGAACTGGCAGCTTGCCAGGCAGCCTTCACAAACCGATCCGTCCGGCATCGTGGAGTTTGGCCCGACCACAGTGACCGAATAAACACCGGCGACGTTGACCGTGATGCACTGTGAGAACGCCATATACATATTCGGGCCGCTCCAGGAGTAGGCAAGGGCGCCCGACGGAGCACAGAGCACGGCGGAATTGCCGCCGCAGATCACATTGGTGCTTCCGCTGATTGTGCAATCCGGTTTCGGCGTCACCATCAGGAACTGCGAGCATGTGCTCGTACAGCCATTGGAATCGGTGACCGTCACCGTATACGTGCCGTTATTGCCGACATCCACACATTGCGTATGCGCCGTATAATTGCTCGGGCCGCTCCATGAGTAGGAGGTGAAACCGTTGGTCGCGCACAGATGCGCCGTCAGACCCGAGCAGATCATGTTCGTGCCTGTGATGCTGCACGGCGGCGGCGTATTGAGCGTCAGGACCTGATCGCAGGTGCTCGTGCAGCCGTGCGAATCTGTGACCACCAACGTGTAGTCGCCGGGCGCCGACACATCGATGCATTGCGCCGTCGAGATCACCTCATTCGCAAACATCCAGACGTACCCCGTCATGTTCGACGTCCCGCACAAGTGGGCGACCTGGCCGACGCAGATGTTGGTCGGACCGGAGATCGTGCAAGTCGGCGGCGTCAGGATGATCAATTGCTGCGAGCAGGTGTTGGTGCAGCCCCTGTCGTCGGTAATCGTGACCGTGTACAGTCCTGCCTGGCTGATCATGATGCACTGCGTATTCGTTGTATACCCGCTCGGGCCTGTCCACAGGTAGCTGACCATGTTGGACGAGGCGCAGAAGGTGGTCATCGGCAGCATCGTCGTGCAGCCGCAGATGACATTTGAGCCTGTGATCGTGCACGGCGGCGGTGTGAAGTTCGACAATGGCGTGCTGCAAGTGTTGGTGCACCCATTCAGATCGGTGATCACAACCGTGTACGTACCCGGCGTGCTGACCGTGATGCACTGTGTATTCGTTGCAAACCCGGCAGGACCAATCCAGGAATACTTCGTCATGCCTGGCGTCGCGCAGAACCGC
>CAZAQZ010000464.1:2727-2945 GCA_964487175.1 uncultured Verrucomicrobiota bacterium
CGATGCTGCAGATTGGTTGCGGATTGATTGTGAGTGTCCTGCTGCAGGTGCTCATGCAACCGTTGGAATCGGTGATCGTCACAAAGTATGTGCCGGCCGTGCTGATGGTAATGCACGAAGATGTGGCCAGGAATCCATTCGGGCCGGTCCACGAGTAGCTGGACATGCCAGGCGTTGCGCAGAATACTGTCGACGCGTTGCAATCGCAGGCGCACAAC
>CAZAQZ010000465.1:0-2932 GCA_964487175.1 uncultured Verrucomicrobiota bacterium
TTGATCTTCACCGAAACCGTGCTGCGGTTGCTGCCGAAGGTCTGGCACGACGTGGCGCAGGTGATCCACTTTTACGAAGCGTTGTTGGCGACGCTGGCGATCCTGATCTGGCATTTCTACTGGACGATTTTCGATCCGAAGGAATACCCGATGAACCCCGCCTGGCTCATCGGCAAGAAAGCGCCGCACCAATCCAATGAACCACACGAAGCGGAGTCGATGTTTCCCGTGGCCGAGGAGAATCCTCCCGCTGATCCACCGCCTTCCCAGGAGGGCGGGGAAACGAAAACATGAAGACTGAGTTTGAAAGAGTATTGTTGGCCGCGCTCATTCTGCTGGTGCCTGCCTGTGTCACCGCAGCGACCGAGGAGAAGGAATCCGACCGTTGCGCGCTCTGCCACGAGCAGGAGACAAAGGAATGGGCCGCGTCATCGCACGCGCAAGCCATCGACGGCAATTTCCTGCCGGAATGGCAGCGTGAAGGCAGCAAATGGGAGTGCCTCGTCTGCCACACCAGCCAGTACGACCGCAAGAACGACACGTTTTCGCACGAAGGAGTGAGTTGCGAGTCCTGTCACGGTGTGTTGAACGAAGACCATCCCGACAAGGCCAAGATGGTGCTGCCTGTTACCTCGGAAGTCTGTGCGAACTGCCACAGTCTGACCTACGGCGAATGGCGGATCAGCGCTCACGGACAGAAAAACATCCGCTGTTTCGATTGCCACAAGATGCACCAGATGAACCAGCGGAAGGAAGACCCTGACCAGATGTGCGGCACCTGCCACGCTGAACGGTTGAAGGATTTCTCCCATGCCACCCACCACATCAACGGTGTGCAATGCATCTCCTGTCACATGCCGGAGTTGACACACACTGGCCTGAAGATTAAAGGCACCGGCGCCCGCGGCCACACTTTCGGTGTCGGCGCGGAAACGTGTACCGGATGCCATCGCGAGATGGTCCACCAAAGCCACGAGAACGCTTCGCTGGAAGAGGAAGTCGCGCAACTGAAGGCCGTCGAGCCGGTGGCCCTCGAGAAACAGGTTGGCACGCTCGAAGGCCAAACCGCAAAGCTGCGCGAGACGGTGCAGGCCAATCGCCGCGTCTTCATGCCCATTGTCGGCATGGCATTCCTGCTCGGAGGATTTTTGGGGTATGCGTTGCCGCGTTATCGGTCACACAAAGAAACAAAACCGCCCGGTGAAAAACCGAAGGAGTCATGACGGAACCGCGCCACGACTGGTTTGCCGAGGATGTTTCCCGCCGGACGTTTTTACGGCGCGGCTTCATTGCCGCCGCCTTTGCGACAGTCGGCGTTCTCTCCGTGCGCAACACCGCGGGTGCGGAAGAACTTCAAGCCAATGATGGCGATGGCGTGTTGGTCGATCTGACTCGATGCATCGGGTGCCGGGCCTGCGAAAACGCCTGCCTGATCCGGCAGGGGTTCGAGGGTTTGCCCCCAGCGACATTCGGCTATGGCGCGGGCGATGGCCACCTGAGTTTCCGCACGCGTACGTTTGTCGATTTCCCTGAAGTGTCCACCGATGGCGGGAAGCGCCGGTTGCCGGTGAAACGCCAGTGCATGCACTGTCTCGAACCGGCATGCGTTTCGGTTTGCCCTGTCGCCGCGCTGGAGAAGACGTCGCGCGGTCCGGTGCTCTATCGCGAGGACCGTTGTATTGGCTGCCGTTATTGCATTCTGGCCTGCCCGTTCAGCGTGCCGCGCTACGAATGGGACAATGCGCTGACGCCGCGCGTGAACAAGTGCGATTTTTGTGATGACCGCATTGCCGCGGGCCTGTTGCCGGCCTGTGTGGCGGCCTGCCCGACAGGCACGTTGAAATTCGGCAAACGCGAGTCGCTGTTGCAGGAAGCGCGGGCGCGCATCGCTTCCCAGCCGAAGCGGTACGCAACGTTGTTCGGCGACACCGTTGTCGGCGGCACGTCCTGGATCTATTTGTCGGACACACCGATCGAGCAGCTGGGTTTCCCAAAAGATTTGCCCGCCAAACCGATGCCGGAGTTGACGTGGAAAGTGATTTCCAAGCTCCCGTTCGTGGTGATCGGGGTCGGGCTGCTGTTGAGCGGCATCTTCCGCTGGCGGAGCCGGGGGGTCGCGCATGAGTGACCTGACGTACACACTGATTTTGTTCCGGCTGTTTGCTGTGCTCGTCGGGATCTGTCTCGCCGGGGTTGCCTGTTGGTTGCTTGCCGGAAAGGCGTTCCCCAGAAGGTTTTCGAGTTTCTGCGGCTGGGGGTTTTTGATGACGTTGTGGGGACTGGGCGGATATGCACTCGCGTCCCGGTACGTGCTGGGACTTGGCGCGGTGACGAATCTGTCCGATGCCTTTCCGTGGGGGATTTGGAAGGCCTTCATCCTGTGCGGCATTGCTTTTGCCGCAGGCGGATTCCTGACGGCCTGCATGGTGTACATTTTCAAGATTCGGACGTTTTATCCGATCCTGCGACCTGTCGTGCTGGCGGCGTATCTCGGTTACATGATGTCGGCGGCCGGATCACTGATTATCGATCTGGGCCGGTATTACAAAATCTGGATGCCGATCGTCCGATGGCAGCATCACTCCATCCTGTTCGAGGTGGCCTGGTGTGTGATGTTGTACAATGGCGTGTTGACGGTGGAGTTCTCGCCGATCCTGCTGGAGAAACTCGGCTGGCTGAAGCTGGAGCGGTTTGTCCACGCCATCACGGTTCCGTTTGTGATTGCAGGCGTGATTTTGGTGGTGGCACTGGCGCCGTTGGGTCTGCGCCGGCTGATCGTGCAGGACAGTTGGACCGATGCGTTTGATCCCGACAGCGACTTCCGCCGGTCAACGGAACTGGTGAACCGCAGTTTTTACGGGATGCACCTGTTGTTCGTCAGCGTGGACGCGCCCGAACTGGCCACGGGCGAGTTGCCCGCCCCGCCGAGTGC
>CAZAQZ010000466.1:0-2894 GCA_964487175.1 uncultured Verrucomicrobiota bacterium
GGTTTGCAGTGCGGGATATGGTTCTTGCGGTATTTGCCAAGGAACTTGCCGTCGGCGTCGATGACGGCCGTTGTGTTGTAATACATTCCCGTGCCTTCTTCCTCGTACATCGGCACAACGATCACCATGCCATGCTTCTTTGCCAGCCGTTGCATCAGCTTGGTGGTCGGCCCGTCGGGCACCGGCTCGGTGGTCTCGTACCACTTGACCTCCTGCTCGCAACAGAAATAGGGCCCGTAAAAAATCTCCTGCATGCACAGGACCTGGACGCCCTTTTTTGCGGCCTGGTCGATCAGCTTGATGTGCTTCTCGATCATCGCCTGCTTGATCTTTTTCACCGTTGATGTCCCGGGCTCGGGATTCGACGCCTGAATCAGTCCGCCTCGTACAATGCGCGCCATGGTTCTGCCTCCGTTTAATAAATATTCGTTTGCCGTTTCACGCCCGTGTAATCGTAGAACACGGTCTTCAGCTGGGTGAAGAAGTTCAGTCCTTCCTCGCCCATTTCACGACTGCCGTAACCGGTCGCTTTGTAGCCGCCGAACGGCAATTGTGCTTCGCCACCGACCGTCGGCGAATTGATATGCACCATGCCCGCCTCAATGCGGTCGGTGAACTTCATCGCCAGGTTCGCGTCGCCGGTGTAGATCGCGCACGTCAGCCCGAACTTCACATCGTTGGCGATCTTCATCGCCTCCTCGAAATCGTTCACACGGAAAACCGCCAGCACTGGCCCGAACACCTCCTCCTGGGCCAGTGTCTTGTCCGCAGTGACATGGTCGAACACAGTCGGCGCGACGAAGTAACCTTTCTTCAGTTTGCCTTCTGCCAACGTTCCGCCGCCGACCAGGCATTTCAGGCCTTCCTTCTTGGCGATCTCCATGTAGCGCAAATCGGTTTCGTATTGCGGTTTATCGACTGCCGGGCCCATGTTGATTCCGTCTTCCATGCCGTCGCCGACTTTGATCTTCTTGACGCGCTCGATCAGTTTTTCAACGAACTTGTCCGCAATCGCTTTGTGTAAAATCACGCGGCTGGTAGCCGTGCAACGCTGGCCCGTCGAACCGAACGCACCTTGTGCGCACCCTTCCACTGCCAAATCCAGGTCGGCATCGTCCATCACCACCAGCGGATTCTTGCCGCCCATCTCGCAGGTAACCTTGGCCAGATGCGCTGCCGCCTGCTGAGCCACCTGTCCACCGGTCTCGCACGATCCGGTGAACGATACGGCACGAATCGACGGATTGTTCACAAACTCGTCGCCGACCACGCTGCCGCCGCCGTACACGAGATTGAGCACGCCTTTCGGCAAGCCGGCTTCCTCGTAAAGTTTCACCAGCCATTCGGCGCAGCCCGGTGTGTTGGTCGCGGCCTTGAATACCACTGTGTTCCCCGTCACCAGCGCAGGTGCCGTTTTCCACACGGGAATGCAGAACGGAAAGTTCCACGGCGTGACGCAGCTCACCACACCAAGCGGCTGACGGATACTGCACACAAACGTGCTCGACATCTCGCTTGGATAGGTGCGCCCTTCGATGCGGAACGATTGACCCGCGAAGTATTCGAGCAAATTGATGCTCTTCTGGACTTCCCCGCGGGATTCGGCGAGCGTTTTACCTTCCTCCCGGGTCATCGTGCGGGCGATTTCTTCCTTTCGCTCGTAACAAAGCTGCACGACCTTCGCCAGAATGCGCCCGCGCACCGGGGCCGGCGTGTTCCGCCATCCGGGGAACGCCTCTTTCGCGGCCTTGATGGCCGCTTTGGCTTCTTCGCGGGTCGATTGCGGGGCCTCACCAATGATGTCATCGGTGTTAGCGGGGTTCACGTTCGGGACATGCTTGCCCGATGACGTGTCGACCCACTGGCCGTTGATGTAGTTCCTGTACTTGTGCATCTTACCGGCCGGCTTTGATGCGGCGTCTGGTTTTTCGACGACGGCGTTCGGTGCCATGATTTGTACTCCGGTGATTGTTTTTGAAAATTCTTTCCGTGAGCATTTTGACTGCGACGCCCGGGTCAAGTTTTCTTCCGGCAACGTCGGTCAGAACTGTCTGCGCCCACGAACCTTCCAACTCGCGCAGTATAGAGGCCGCCAGAGTCGATTGCAACAGGCGAATTACCTCGGAGCGTGCCGCGCGAGCGCGACGTCTCGCGAGTTCGCCGGTACTCACAAGGGATAGTTGGTGCGCCTCGGTCAGGCCACAAAGTGTTGAGATATCCGCCCCGGTTTTGGCCGAGGTGTACACCGTCGGCCGGTGCCATTTTCTTTCGCCGGGATGAATCGCATGTGACGACGGCGTCTCGCGCAACAGGTCTGACTTATTGATGACAAGAATGTCCGCTATCTCCATTAACCCCGACTTCGCCCGCTGGATTTCATCCCCCAATTCAGGCATCAACACCACGACCACGGTGTCCGCCACCTCAGCCACCTCGACCTCGTCCTGTCCCGTCCCCACTGTCTCAACAATCACGACGTCAAATCCCGTTGCGTCCAGCGCGTGGATGATTTGTGGAGTGGCATCCGTCAATCCCCCCTGATGATGGCGCGTCGCCAGGCTGCGGATGAATACGCCTTTATCGTCGCTGTGCCGCTGCATCCGCAAACGGTCCCCCAGCAGCGCCCCGCCGGAAATCGGGCTGGTGGGATCAACCGCTACGACAGCCACGGTTTTTTTCTGTCGGCGCAATTCATCGATCAACCGGTCAATCACCGAACTTTTCCCGACGCCGGGCGGTCCGGTAATCCCGACAACGTGGGCCCGTCCCGTCCGCGCGTAGAGCGCTTTGGATAGCGATGCGCCGTTCTCCAGGCTCGTCACGACTTTTGTAAGTTCCCTGCGATTCACTTCGCCTTCGCGTTCTTCTTTAGAAATTCGACAATGATTGCGATC
>CAZAQZ010000467.1:0-2885 GCA_964487175.1 uncultured Verrucomicrobiota bacterium
CCTACAACATCCAATTGGCCGCTCTACGAAGCTGTGCGGAGGACTCCTGGCAAGAGGGTGCTTCTTCTGGGTGACCTTGGAACTGGCAAGAGCACTTTACTCTGCGAATTTGTCGAAACAACACTGTCAGAGAATTCGAATGCAGTGGCGTTCATCGTGCCTGCGGCGACGTTGCGACTTCAGCCTCAATCAACCATCAAGGAGCTCATTTCAGAGTTATCCCGCTATTTCAATGAACAGGTCGGGCCGTCCGCTCCTCCAATGGACCTCAACACCCTTCTGACAGAGGCAGTAGACGTCACGGTCGTCTTGGACGGCTTGGACGAAATGAACCTTGCCGCAGCGTCCACATTGTTGGCTCAACTCGGAACTGCAACTGAGCATTGGCCAACGATTCAGGTTGTGGCAGGGTCACGGCCGATTGAGCTTCGGGGCATCGACTATTCAACGTGGAACGTGTTGACAACGCTGGCGGTCACGCAGAGTGAGCGGCGGGTCATGTTTCGCAATGAGCTGGTGGCAAATGGCATCACGGCGGATCTTGAGGAGAAGATCGATTCGCTGGAAATGCAGATTTCGCGACTACCTGCCGTGGTTGAACTCCTGTCGTCGCCTCTTGCCGTTAGACTATTCTTCCCGCGGTTACAAACCGGGATCACCTCTGCTGGCGTGACGTTGGGTGACCTGCTGATCGATACCCTGGAAGAACGTCTTGGGAACTGGTCTGAGCGCGACTCAAAGCGATCGGTCACCCCGCAGTTGGATAGTATTTTCCCCACGGCACGATCCAGAGCTCAACTATTTGGCGAAGCTTTGACTGCCTTCCCGAAGGATGCCGAGATTACGCGCGAGATGCTCATCGCAAGATTGGAATTCGCGGAGAGTTTGGTTAGACACCCATCGAAGGCCGCACTCGCCAAGGAAGCATTCGAGCTCTACGCCCTCGCGGGACTCTTTCAGGGAAGTGCCAACCTAGTCTTTCCAGTCCAAGCATTCAGGGAGATTGGCTTTGCTTATGGTTTGGCCAGCTCGCGATCTTCGATTCCGGCAATTGCGAGTGGCCAGGATGTGTGGAGGGAGATCTCCTTCGCGGCTGCACTCTGCAGGCGCATGGGGACATTGGAGAACCGGAGGCCGGAGTTCGAGCGCTATTTGCAGAATCTGTTGCAGGACAATACCTCGGTCGCGGCGGGTGCATACCTCGTCGCCGAATCGGCTGATGGAAAGCTTGCCCGCAGCTTCATTGGGGAACTCGGTCAATTAGGCTCCCACCCTCTGAACGCTGGCGCGGATGATCGCAGTGGATCATCACTCATGATTGCAACGGCGATTCGCCTCGCCGGGGATGTTGGATTCGACTGGTTCTTCTCAGAGTATCTCGATCCTCGTTACCCGGTTCGATTCGCCGGCAGCGCAATCCTCGATGGAGTCTTCGGGGAGTGGTTGATCCAGGTAGAACCTACCCTTACTCCGGACCAGAAAGAGCGCTTGGGCACGCTCGCCAGGCCTCACATCTCAGCCGGCACTTTCCAGGTGCATGGAATCGTTTCGCGACTCTCTCTCGTGGTGCCTGGGCCCTTTTCCTCCGAAGAGCGAGTTCATTTCGCTAGCACGATGCTCCACGATCCTCGCTATCGTGAGCGTGCCTGGTCCGTCCTTGACTCCGAATCTGCATCAAACCCACACGGTGTGATCGACGGCATTCTCGCGGGAAGAGTTTGGCAGGCGTTTGAGGATGCAGGCTTGGTCGCGGCCGTACTCCTGGCGCATCATTCCGACAAGCCGCCGATCCTAATCGTTCGCGCAATCCTGCGTTCCTTGTCCAGGCTTCCATCAAGCTTTGTGATTGAGTCGGCGATCGAGGAGATCAAGCGCCGGCTCGATCCAGACACCTGGACGCGGCTGCTTTATTGGTTCACATTCGATCGCGACGGGTCGGCCGCGGCTAGCGCATCGATTCTTCTGTACGACACTGGGACCGTATCAAAAGAACTGTTTCAGGCTCCATTGCTCAACGCTCTCCACGATGGCGCCTACGTAAAGCGAGCGGAGGAAATTCTTTCGGAGATATTGGGTAATGGCGGCAATGAAAAGATCCTGTGGCTGGCCTACCAGATCAAACACTCTGAGAAAAGCGTTCGAGGGCATTCAGGCTGGTGGCGCATTTTCTTGGCGAACATTGAACGTTTGGGTAATGCCGGCCCAAAGACTCTCGCTGACTGTGTCGAAGGATTGGGATCATTTGTGCTACCGAGAAACGCAGAAATACGGCAGAGATTCCGTGATCTGCTCATGGGCGAGCAAGGTTCCTCATATCGCAATGCGCTCAGGGAAAAGCTCGACGCAATCGATCCGGACGCTCGTCGTGCCGCTGCCGCAATTCTGATTACGACTGACCCCAAGGGTGAACCCAAGGCACTTCGCATTGCCATTCAAGGAATGGATGATTGGAGAAACCACGATTGGCGTGAATGGTACGATTTGTGCCTGGTTTTATCTTTCGGTTCAGGAACACTTACCGCTCTTGAAGCGGATCTTCCGAGGCTTGGAACAAGGGGAAGGCAGTTCGCACTTCGAGTGCTCTTCAGGAACGGAATTCGAATCAGCGAACAAGACAAGGGGGAATTATTAGACGCTCTTTTGAGCGCGTATTACCTCGCGCCATCCGAGGTGGAACTGATCAACTCTGAAAGAGAGCAACTGGTTGCATCTTTGAGCTCACAGGAAAACAGGATTGCGCGTCGTGCGGCGGAGGTTCTCGCACAAGCTGGAGGTCTCGATCGGGATCTGGAAGCCCGATGCTGGATTGTACTTTCGGAGGAAAGCATATTCAGTGCAGCCTTTGAACCGGCGTTGAAGAGGCTCACCGAAGACCCACTTTATGC
>CAZAQZ010000468.1:0-2867 GCA_964487175.1 uncultured Verrucomicrobiota bacterium
GATAGGTCAGAGGACCCCCGAGCAGAGTATCCACAACACTTACACCGGACAATGGGCAGGTACCAGTGTTGCGAACGATGATCCGATATGAGAACACCGGGCACGCCGAACCGACTTTCACGCCGCTGGCCGTAGTCTGACCATTGAACGGAGTGGCCGATGCGGCGCAGATCACTTCCTTGGTCACGGCGATCTGCGGCACGCACTGACAATTGACCACTGCCGAACAGGAACTCGTGGTCGCATTGGTCGGAGCGCAGACGGTGCCTTGCTGGGTGCTCACGTAGGCGGAAACGGTCGCCGTATTGGTCAGGCTACCGCCGGGAATGCTATTACAATTCAGGAGATTGGTGCACACGACCGTCAGCGACGAGCCCGACACGAGGCTGCCTGAGACGGCGCCGCCGAGGCAACCGCTCGGATCGCTGATGGAGAAGTTGGTCAGGGTGACTCCGCTATCGCTCGTGTTCTGAACGGTCAACTGGTAGTACACGGTGTGTGTGTTGCCATCCTGCAGAATCGTCGCGCTGGAAGCGAAGTTCACTCCATCGGTACTAACCAGCTTCGTGCAACTGACGCTGGCGTTAAGGACTACCACCGAGGCGCTGTCAGTGGCCGTATCGCTGGCGTCGGTGCCAATCCCCTGAACGGTCACGGTATTAATCGTATTGCTGCATAGCGTGGCGGTGAAGATATTCGTGGCCGAGTCGCCCGGCGCCAGAGTTCCTGGATACCCGGACAATAGCCCGCCAAACAATGGATCGCTAACGGTAACACTATTCAATGGCAACTGCCCGTTGTTGATTACAATGATCCGGTAACTGAAGGATGGGCATTGGCCGCCAACAACGACTCCACTGGCGGACTTGCTGCCAGCATATGGATCAAGCGAAATATTGCCCAACTTGCCAACACTAAACGTGGTGGTCGGCTGGCAAATGACTTCCTTGACCACCGTGATGCTGGACGTGCCAACGCAACTGACCACCGCCTGGCAGGTGCTATTGACGGTAATCGGGGCTCCATTGCTGTCCAACGCACAGAGGAACGGAGAAACAGAACTGTCGACGTTGGCGGAAACAGAGATGGTATTCGTACCATCACCGATGGCCGTGCATCGAATCGGAACCGTGCAAAGCATGATATTGGTTTGCGCGCCCGCCGCCAGTGAGAACGGCGTCGGATCGGAGCAATCCAAACTCTCAAGAGTCGGGTCGGTTATGGTCACGTTGGCCAGAGGCGACTGCGGCCCGGCAGTGACGATTACTTCATACGTCACATTATGCGGAGTGCCATCTGCCAGAACGGAGACGTGGTCGAAGAAGTCAACCCCATTGGTCGAAACCAGCTTTTGGCAGATAACACTGGCCGGCACGACGTGGACCATCGCGTTATCAGAGGCCATCACATTGGTTTCAATGCCTTGAGCGATCTCCGCACTGCCATTGACTGTCACGCTGTTAACGACATCATTGGGGTATGCCGCCGAGAAATACGCGGTCGCCGAGCCATTCACCGGCAGGCTGCTCGGGAAGAAGCTCGTGAGATTACCCAACACATTGTCCACCACGCTGGTGAGCTGCAGGATGACATTACCGGTGTTGGTGACGAGAATGCTGTAGCAGAACGCGGGATTCTGCGTCTGAGTTACGGTTCCTGTCGCAGACTTACCGTAACTGGAAGCCGCCGCACAAAGTCCTCCAGCGGGGCTGCAGGCCACCAGTTTTTCGATCGCCACGGCAGGACTTCCGCAGCACTCGAAGCTGCTCTCGCACATTGACATGATCGGCGAGCACGCATCGCTAACGTCACTGTCCGCATTGACTACTGCCATGACGCCGTGCACCCCAGGCATTTGGCAGGTCGACTCGCTCATCGTGTTCGTCACAGATTGTCCAGGGGCCAGGGGGCCGGCGATGGCGATGGTATTGGTCGCCCCGTCGACGTATTCGGAAAGTGTGAGATTGACTAGGTTCTCGGGATTCCCTGCTCCCGCTGTCACCACCACCTGTGCCACGACCGTGTCGCCAACATTGACGCCAACCGCTGCGGTCTGGCCGCACACGTTGGTGACCACGGGCACGCTATTCGTAAAGAACAATACCTGACATTGCACGGTGTTGGTCAACACGTACTGCATCCGCACAATCTCCGTGTCTTCACCCTGGGCGGGGCCGTCGCCATTGGAACCCGACACGGCTACCAAAGTCGGCATCAGGCGTGTGCAGGGATCAACCACGGCATTAACATTGGTGACGGCAAACTCGACGTCATAGCCCTGTGGAATCCCGGTGCTGTCGACGCTGACCATCGCACCGAAACCCGGTGAGCCGCCGAGAACCAACTTGGCATGGCCGGACGCCGTGGTGTTGTCTTCGATCAAATCGACCGTCGCTTGAATTCCGTTGGTGTAGATGAGCGACAAGGAATAACTCTCAACAACGCCAGGGTCGGTGAGGGGGTTGGAGGGATCATCCGTGGCCCCTTGAGCGCCAGAAGGATCGCTACAAACGTAGAGAGGAGCCCCAGCCCCGTCAGAATTCCGGGAACGGCTTGGTAAAAGGAGCCGTTGTACATCCTGCCGATCACCGTCTCTTCCGGCAGGATCTCACGTGGCGGCAACGCCAGCCAGGAGTTCTTAGCGCCGCCCGGCGCCGGGTATCTCTGGATGTTCTCCTCGATTCTGGACCACCAAGTTCTTGCTTCGCCCCGAAGCGCGTTGGAGCGGTTGCGGACAGCGCCGAGCTGATCGGGGCGCAACCCAGAGTGCCGGTCGCTTTTCGGCGGCGTACCCGGCGAACTCAAGACCCTCCCCAAGCTCGCCACGGCGGCGGCCTCAGATTCCCAACGCATCATGTTCTCGGAGA
>CAZAQZ010000469.1:0-2829 GCA_964487175.1 uncultured Verrucomicrobiota bacterium
GGATCGCCTGCTGCAAAATCCGCAGGCTCTGTCGCATCTCCTCCATGCGCACCAGATACCGGTCGAAGCAATCTCCCGCCGAACCGTATGGGATATTGAACTCAAACAACTCATACCCGCCGTACGGATGCGCCTTGCGGAGGTCCCAGTCCACGCCCGAACCGCGCAATACCGGCCCTGTCACGCCCAGATCGATGGCGTCCTCCCGCGACAGGACGCCGACGTCGCGGTTGCGGTCGATGAAGATTCTGTTTCGCGTCAACAGTTTGTCCACTTCATTGAGTGTCGTGGGAAACTCGTCCAGAAACTTCTGCAACATCGGCAGGAACTCCGGCGGCATATCGTTGGCCAGTCCTCCGATGCGCGTGTAGCTCGTCGTGAACCGCGCGCCGCAGATGCACTCGCACATGTCGTAAATGATTTCGCGCTCGCGGAATGTGTACAAAAACACCGTCATCGCGCCGATGTCCATGCTCATCGCACCGATGCCTAGCAGATGCGAACTGATCCGCGCCAGCTCCGCGCAGATCACACGGATGTATTTGCAACGCGGCGGCACCTCGATGCCGATGAGTTTCTCCACCGCGTAGGCGTAGGCCACATTGTTGGCCAGCGGCGCGAGGTAATCCAGCCGGTCGGTGTACGGGATAAACTGCGTATACGTCATGTTCTCGGCGATCTTCTCGTCGCCGCGATGCAGGTAACCGATGTCGGGCTGGACATTGACGATCTCCTCGCCGTCCAGCTCCAGCACCAACCGCAATACGCCGTGCGTGCTGGGGTGCTGCGGCCCCATGTTGAGAATCATTTTCTCGCCAACCAATACCTCTTCCACCGCTGCCTGCGCGCGGGTGGCCGAATCGATCAAATTCATCTCGTGAGTCTCGGCCATCGCTAAACCGTTTCCTTCTTCGTCGGGTTCGCGAGGTTTTCCTGTTGCTGCGCCACCGTGTCGTACTGGCGCGGCTCGCGGGCAATCGAACTGCGCGTGCCTCGCCCCGGTATGAACGGCCCGCCCAGCATCGGTGCCCGGTCGACTTTGCCGGCGTCGACCGCCGTCTCCTGCAATTCCGCCGGCAATCCCGCCAGCGGGAAATCCTTGCGCAACGGGTAATACGGATACCCTTCCCACATCAGGATCCGTTTGAGGTTCGGATGCCCGCGGAATCGGATGCCGAACATGTCGTACGCCTCGCGCTCGTGCCAGTCCGCCGTGCGCCACACGCCCGTCACGGTGTCCACGATCAGGTCGTCCTCGGAAACCTTCACTGTCAAGCGCAGCCGGCATTTGTGCATGAACGAATACAGCAGGTAATCCACTTCGTAGCGTGGGTCCTCGCCGTAATTATCCACGCCCGACAAATCCGTCAGCATCGCGAACGTGCATTCTGTTTTCAGGAATTTGCAAATCTCGACGATCTTCTCGCGCAGTACTGTTGTTGTCACTTCGCCGCGAAACTCGACGATTGCGCCGATTGCATCGCCAAATTGTGCCTTGAGTCTTTCAACTGCTTCCTGCGGGGTCATCGCCTTCTCCGGTGGTTCAATTTGGGCATGTACTCGCCCTTCACTATGATCGGTCCCCTCACTTCCCCGGCCAGCGAGGACGACTGGTCGCCCGATTTCAGATTTGTCAGAGCCCGTTCGTGTGAAATCTTGGCCTGGATTGCCATCAAGCCTTCCAGCACGGCCTCCGGTCGCGGCGGACAACCGGAAATATAAACGTCTACCGGAAGAAAATGATCCACGCCCTGCACCACCGCGTAACTGCGATACATCCCGCCCGTGCTCGCGCAGGCGCCCATGGCGATGCACCATTTCGGGTTCGGCATCTGATCCCACACGCGTTTCACCGCGCCGGCCATTTTGTACACGCACGTGCCCGCCACGATCATCAAATCCGACTGCCGCGGCGAAAATCGCATGACCTCCGATCCAAACCGTGCAATATCAAATCGGCTGGCCCCCACCGCCATCAACTCGATGCCGCAACACGCCAGCCCCATGGGCATCGGCCAACAGGAATTCTTGCGGACCCAATCGATCGCTGCGTCCACGCGTGTGACCACAACGTCACGCCCCTCGACTTTTGGATCGTACCCGCTCTCAACCTTTTGCATCATAATGCCACCGGTTGGGTTTCGCGCGGAGGTTGTGCCGCCGGTTGGGCCGAATGATGCCGCTCGCGCCGTTTCGATTTGCGCGGGGCCCAGTCCAGCGCGCCCTTCTTCCACGCATAAATGTGGCCGACTTCGAGGATGCCCAAAAAGATCATTGCCCCCAGCAGCATGCTGGTGCCGATGCCGCCCTGATGGAGTGGCCTGATCAAATCACGAAACACCGCGCTCCAGCCGAGCAAAAACACCACTTCGATGTCGAACACAATGAACAGCATCGCGATCTGATAAAACTTCACGCTGAACCGCGTATGCGCCTCGGTGATGGCCGGCATGCCGCATTCGTAGGCACTATCCTTAACGGGACTGTGGATGCGCTTCTTTCCAATAAGGGTGGGCAAAACCAGATTGACCGCCGCGAAGCCGATGGCAATCAGCAGCAAGAGCCCTACAGGAATGTACTGTTGCAGTTGTTGATCCATTTGTATCTACCGACCCCCGAGTTCGCCACGTCACGCCACGCCGGCGAACCTTGTGACAAATTTCACAAAGCAAACTAGCGGGATTCTCATCCGCTTTCAAGTGTTTATTTGACCACAAACACACTGCCGATTGTGGTATCTGGCGCGAAACCGGCCGGCTCAATCCTTCATTGAAATCCCTGCCCCTGCTCCAGTATTGTCCCCGCGTGAACGGCAACCTCGCGCTCCTT
>CAZAQZ010000470.1:0-826 GCA_964487175.1 uncultured Verrucomicrobiota bacterium
TCAGCATTTGCCCGATGACAGGGATGATATGTTGCCAACGGCCTCAAAATTTTGCCGGCTTTGCGGACGCTTTCGCGACGGACATTTCGTGCCTGAATCGCTTCGCCTGCCGCTTAACGTGGAAAAAATGTCACCCACATGGCGCAGCTTGTATGCGCAATGGCGAGAACGGAAACGGGCGGAAATGGTCAGCCATAAAGTCATTCCATGACCCGACCCCAAAGCCAATTCACCGACCGCCGGATTTTCCAGTTTGGCGGACGAGAAATTGTTGTGCAGGGGACCGAGGGAGTATTTGCGGCTCAAGTCATCGTCGGGGTGGCGCTGCATAATCAAAGTCTCGCGTTGCGCGATTGCCTGGCGAGCATCAGCACCCAGCGGAACGTGCCGCTTCGGTTTGCGGTTCTCCTGTGGGACGATGAATCTGCGGATGACTGGCGACAAAGCTTGGAATGCCTGTCTCCGCACATTGCGCTGGCTTGTGTCCGCATCCGTTGCGGAACGGCGGCATCCGCACGGAATGGTTTGCTCGACCTAGCCGACGTCGTATTCTCCAGTGCCCGGTGGGTGGCGCGACTGGATGCCGACGACCAATTCGCTTCGCCGGATTCATTGGGTGCGATGATTCGGCTGGCCATGAGTTCAGATGCCCGGTTCGTCATTGGCGGAAATCGTCTGCGGCAGCGTGGGGTCTTGTTGGAACGAACCAATTCCGCCACACCCGATTTGCTTCGAGCCGACCATGTTCTATCCCGCTTGGCGCGGATGGCTCAAGGCGATGCGGAAGCGGAATTGCCCTCGTGCAATCTTTTGCTGGCAACTCATG
>CAZAQZ010000470.1:836-2828 GCA_964487175.1 uncultured Verrucomicrobiota bacterium
TCGTGTGGGCTGGCGCTATCCCGAACTGACGAGTGCCGAGGATCATTGGCTTGCCGCCGAACTGTTGTTGCGTCACGCGGATAAAGGCGCGGTTCTAACCGAACCGTTCTACGCTGAATACACCTTGGACGGCGCGATGACCTCGCTCAATCACAGGCAATCCCGTCATCTGTCCGCCCGCCAATATTTATTCCAAAACGCGCGAGCATGGACGGGAAAGGCGCAAGTCCTTGGCAGTGGTCGTGAAGGCGTGGTGACTTTAGCGGATGGCCGAGTTTGCAAACACTTTTATTCCGGCAAACCGGCGAGCAATCAAATCCCGTGGCTGGAAAACACGCTGCGGAAAACCATGCCATATCTTCCAGAGCCGTTGTGGGTGAGGGACGGCGAACAATGGTGCGCCACTTATCCTTGGTTCGAGTCGCAGCCTGCCGACCATCTCACATTGCCGGAGCTTCGGGATTATTTCTGTTTCTGCCTGGAGCGGAACATCGTCACGCCCAATATCAAACACGCTAACTTTCGGCGTGGTCCAAACGGGTTGACCTTCATTGACATTGGTGACGATGTTTTACCGATGAATGTGGATTACTTCCGGGATGCCTGCGCACGCGGATTTGCCCTCGCCGAGTTGGGGTGGACGGACAATGTTTTGTATGTGCGCAGCCATGAACTTCGCAGCGAACGATTTTTATTTTCCCTGCCGGGCTTCGCTGAATTTTACAGTTCCATCCTGCACGAGCACGCCCGGAGACAATGGACGCCGAGCCTGATTCCAAAACCAGCTGTCGTGTCTGAAGTCGAGCCCAGTGTGACTCTGCTTATCAAGGCGTGCGCCATGGATGCGGCGTTTCTGACGGTGCAAGTCCGCCATGTGGTCAGTCAATTGGAACGCCCCCGCCGTTTTGCCGAAAAGGTTTTGGCCATTGACTCGTTTCGCGGCCCTTACCTGCGTCAGCATTGCGTCGGTGATTGGCAACGATTGCTACGCGAAGCCGAAGGCTTGGTTCAAGCTGGCTTGCTCGACCGTGTCGTAATCGCCCCCGATGATGCAGCAACCACGACTGCGATTAACGAGCGGTGGTTTAATGTCAGTTGCCCAAAAACGCACTGCATTCGTGGGGTCCCGGTGACTCCGCAGCTCTGGGCGTTTGAGCAAGTCCACACCCGCTACATACTACAATGCGATGTGGATGTCTTGATCGGACGCTGCGACCTTACCCATGATTATCTGGCCGATATGCTGGCAGCGGCGGCACCGCCCGATGTCCTCGGGGTATCGTTCAACATTTCCCATCCAGCCGATGCTGGTTTTCGTCCCTACGACGCGCCGCCGGGAGAATTCATGCCGGAAGTCGCCTGCGGACTACTGGACTTGGAACGGGTGCTCGCCTGCCGTCCACTTCCCAACTCCCTTACCGACGGGCGATTGGCCCTCACTTGGTATCGCTCCTTGCAGCGGTATCAACGAGAACGCGGCCTGCGCACTCCGCGTGGGGGCGACCCGCGCACTTTTTGCGTTCACCCGCCCAACACTTGGAAACACGATGAAGATGAGCTCGACCGGGTCCGCGATTTGGTGGCGCAAGGCTGTGTGCCGTCCCCACAATTTGAGAATTGGGCTTTGGCTGGCACGCCCAACGACTGGCGCTACGCGCCTCGACACGAATCCGTCGTCTTTCTGATTCGTGGACGCAACACGCCGCTGGAAAAAATTGAACGGTGTCTTGGCAGTCTCGCGATGCAGAACGACCAAAACTTCGGCATTGTTCTTTTCGACGATGCCTCGGAAAACGGAACCACGGCAGTTTTGCCTCACCTGCTAAAACCGTTCGTTGGCCGTTACACCCTGGTCCGCCGCCGCCGACATCATGGTTACATTCCCAATATGTTGACCGCGTCTCGCGACATCATCACCTCGCCGGACTCATTGATGGTGATTCTCGATTTAGATGATGCGCTGCTGCATCGCTCCGTGGTCAGGCTGCTGCG
>CAZAQZ010000471.1:0-2812 GCA_964487175.1 uncultured Verrucomicrobiota bacterium
ATTTGTTGCTGAATCTATTGCGGTCGGCGGACGCGCCGACGATGGCCGCCGTGGGTTTGCTCACCAATCAACCTCCCAAATAGGATTTCTTCACTTGCTCGTCGTGGATCAAATTCCTGGCGCTATCATGCAACACAATCCGGCCGGTTTCCAGCACGTAGCCGCGATGCGCGACGTGCAGCGCCATGTTGGCGTTTTGTTCCACCAGCAGAATCGTCGTGCCCTGCCGGTTGATCTCGCGAATGATCTCAAAAATCCTCGTGACGACCAGCGGCGCGAGGCCGAGCGATGGTTCATCCAACAGCAACAGCCTGGGCCGGGCCATCAGGGCGCGCGAAATCGCCAGCATCTGTTGTTCGCCGCCGCTGAGGGTGCCCCCAAGCTGTCGTTGACGCTCCTTCAGAATCGGAAAACTGGCGAACACGCGTTCCATGTCCTCGGCGAGCGAGCCATTGTCGTGTCGCTGAAATGCGCCCATCTCCAGGTTCTCGCGCACCGTCAGGCGCGGGAAAATGCGCCGGCCTTCGGGGACCTGGCTGATTCCAAGTCGAACGATTTCGTGGGGTGGCAGGTTGTTGAGCGTGCCTCCGGCAAACCGGATGTTTCCCTGGCGGCATTCGTTCACGCCGCAGATGGTCATCAGCATGGTGGTTTTGCCGGCGCCATTGGCGCCGAGCACAGCGACGATTTCCCGTTCGTCCACAATCAGGTCGATCCCTTTCAGGACTTCAGTGGGGCCGTAGCCTGCGTGGACATTCTCCAATTGCAACAACGCCTTGCCCTGCTGTGATTCAGTTGTTGGAGGCGACATCGTCATGTGTTTTGCCAAGATAGGCCTCGATCACGCGAGGATCGTTGGAAACATCCCGGGGCGTGCCTTCGGCGATTCGTTCCCCGTGGTCGAGCACGGCGACCCAATCGGAAATGCCCATCACCATCTTCATATGGTGCTCGATCAATACCACGGTCAAACCGCGCTGGCGGATCCGTTGGATCAATTCCATGATGGCCGCGATTTCCGTCGGGTTCATCCCGGCGGCGGGTTCGTCCAGCAACACAAGTTTTGGTTTTGTCGCCAGCGCCCGGGCGATTTCCAGTCGTCGTTGTTCCCCGTAGGCGAGATTGCGAGCCCAGGACTCGGCCTTATCGGTCAAACCAACAAACTGCAATTCCTCCCGTGAATGACGGGCCGCGTCGCGCTCATCGCGGGCGGCGCGTGTGGTCCTCAGCAGCGACGACAACACGCCCGCGCGTGTGCGGCAATGTTGGGCCACCATCACATTCTCCAGCGCCGTCATTTCACCAAACAGCCGGACGTTCTGGAACGTGCGCGCAATCCCGCGCTGCGTAATTAAATCAGGTCGCAGTCCCGCGATGTCCTGGCCCTCAAAGTGAATCGCGCCCATGCTCGGTGCGTAAAATCCAGTCAGGCAATTGAACAGCGTCGTCTTGCCCGCGCCGTTCGGGCCGATAATTGAAAAAATCTGCCCCGAGCGGACCGACAAGCTGACATCGTTGATGGCTTTCAAGCCGCCGAAGTGGCGCGAGAGTGCGCGTGTCTCGAGGAGGACTTCGTTGGCTGCACCAGCACTCACGATGTCGTCTCCAGTTCGATTTTGCGCCGCACACTGCCGAGCAATCCTTGCGGGCGGTAAATCATCATCACGATCATGACGACCCCAAAGATCATCAGCCGATAATCGAGCAGGGCAGGGAACTCATCGCGCAATATCTGCGGCACGAGATACAACACCGCCGCGCCAAGAATCGGTCCCGGCCCGCTGCCCATGCCGCCCAGAATCACCATCGAGAGGATCAGCACGGATTCGTCAAACCGAAATACATCGGGCTCGACGTAACCCTCCCGCGCCACATAAATCACGCCGGCCACGGCGGCCCACATCGCGCTCAGCATGAACGCGGTCACCTTCATCCGCACCGTATTGATTCCCATCGCGCGGGCCGCGGTTTCATCCTCGCGAATCGCGATCCAAGCGCGGCCAATGCGCGAGTTCACCAGGTTCCGCACCAGCCACATGCTCAGCAGCACCAGCGCGAAAATGAGATAGTAGGCAACCTGTTCGCCTGATCGGGAATCGGCAAACAGGATGGTGTGACCGAGCCGTGGAATCTTCGCCGCCGGGCCGATGACAATCCCGCGATCGCCCTGCGTCAGTTTAGTCAGGTTTTTCAACAGGTAGCGCACCGTCTCGCCGAACCCGAGTGTGACGATAGCCAAATAATCGCCCCGGAGCCGAATGGAAGGCAACCCCACCAGCACGCCGACGAGCGCGCCGGCGATCATTGCGGGGATGAACGCAAAATAAAACGGCACATGCCATTGCAGGTACATCAACCCAAACGTGTATGCGCCAATGGCAAAGAATGCCGCGTACCCGAGCACCAGCAGACCGGTCATCCCCACCGTCAGGTTCAATCCCATCGCCAGCAGAATGTAAATGCCGGTGAAAATGGCGAGGCCGAGATATTTGTCGGTCATGAAACAAGGGAGGATGAGGAAAGCAAGGACCGCCACCACCCCGAGGGCGGTGCGGTTCTCGGAAATGCGCAATGCCTGTCGCGCCGCCCACGACGATCGCTGGAACCATTTGGCGATGAAGACGAGCGCCCCGATCAACACAGCGAGGGCCGCCAGCGTCGCAAAATGTCGTCCAATCCACGCGGGAAAATCCGTCACGAGAAAACTCAGCCGGTCCGTGCGAATCACGGAAAAGAGGTCGCGGGTGCGATCGTCGAATCTCACGCCGATGAATACGAACGGCCCGGCCAGGCAGAAAATCCATAGAGACAG
>CAZAQZ010000472.1:0-2811 GCA_964487175.1 uncultured Verrucomicrobiota bacterium
CGAGAACTGGCGGCGACGACGGGTCTCTCCCTGCCAACGATTACGCCGAGCTCCTTCCGAGCTCGAACGCCTGGAGATTGGCCGCGTGCAGGGGCTCCGGCAACGCGGCGCGGATCGCGTCCAGCCAGGCCGTTTCGGCGATGTCGAGATGGCGGCTCAGTACGCCCAGCAGCGCGACGTTGAAACTCTTCTTGTTGGCCAGCTTCGTGGCATCGATCGCGTCGGGGGTGATCAGCATGCCGTCGGCGCGCAGTTGATGGCGGTTGACGTTCACCTGGTCGGCGGCCACGACCACCAGGAAATTCGCCTCACCCTCGGGCACCATCGGGCTGAACACCTCGGGCCCGAACCGGACATCGCTGCTGACGGAACCGCCCCGCTGGCTCATGCCATGCAATTCGCTTTGTTTCACGTCGGCGCCGAAACGGAAGGCGGCGTCGGCGACAATGCCGGAAGCCTTGAGCACGCCCTGGCCGCCTAAGCCGGCGATGATAATGTTAGTGACCTTGTCGTTCATGCTTCTTCCGTCATCAATTCGGTGCACGATTGAGCCGCCGCGCGATCGTACTCCTTGATCTTCCCGGCGATCAGCAGGCAAGGACGGCGCGCGATGATGAGGTTGAGCTTACCGTTAGCAAGGCAGTCTTGCAACAACTGCGCCAAGCCTTGCGGATTGGCCGCCGGGTCGGAGACATGGATATTTTTGATGCCCAGCGACCGCGCCAACTGCTCGAAAGACACCTTGCCGGTCGGTTCGTGTTCCAGCGTGCGGCCTGTGCCGGGATGCTCCTGGTGGCCCGTCATGGCAGTGGTGCTGTTGTCGAGAATCAGGACGACGTGGCCGGTGAGAGGTGGATTGTAGACCATTTCCACCAAACCGCTGATGCCGCTGTGGACGAAGGTGCTGTCGCCAATCACACTGACGACGCGACGCGCCTGTTCGGGCGCGAGGGCGTGACGCAGTCCCAGTCCGACGCCGATGCTGGCGCCCATGCAGACGCAACTATCCATGGCCTCAAACGGAGGCAACACCCCCAGGGTGTAACAGCCAATGTCGCCCGCGACGATGCAATCGAGTTTGTGCAGCGCTTCGAACACGTAGCGGTGTGAGCATCCCGGGCAAAGCTGAGGGGGTTTTCCGGGAACAGGAGCGGGCTCGGGCGAGGTGTCGCGCGCCAGGATGCGATGCAGGCGCGAGACGCTCAATTCGCCGAACCGGTACATCTCAGACTTGCTCTCGACGTTCACACCCGCGGCGCGAATCGCGTCCGTCAGATACGGGTCGCCTTCTTCAACGACGAGGCAGCGCGTCACCCCGGCGGCGAAGGTGCGAATCGTTTCCAAAGGCAATGGATGGGTGAACCCCAGCTTGAGCACGCGGGCCTTGGGCGCGGCCTCGCAGACGTGCATGTAGGAAATGCCCGAGGTGATGATGCCCAGCGACGGATCTCCATTTGTGACCCGGTTCAGGGGAGACGATTCGTTCCAGGCTTGGAGTTCCGCCAGTTTTTGCCGGAGCCGGCGGTGCGCCGGGCGGGCGTTGGCGGGAATCATCACGCGGGATCGGACATCGCGATGGAACACGGCGGGCACCGGAGGCGTCGCGGGGTGCGGGTGGACAATCGTCTTGCTGTGGCAGACCCGGGTCGTCATCCGCAGCAGGACGGGGATTTTCCAGCGTTCCGAGATTTCCATAGCTTGGAGGGTGAAGTCGTAGGCTTCTTGCGAATCGGACGGTTCGAGCATCGGCAGGCCGGCGGCCACGGCGAAATGCCGGTTGTCCTGCTCGTTCTGGCTGGAGGCCATGCCTGGGTCATCCGCCGAGACGACGATAAGTGCGCCCGTCACACCGGTGTAGGCCGCGGTAAACAGCGGGTCGGCGGCGACGTTCAAGCCGACGTGTTTCATCGTCACAATGGCGCGCGCTCCTGCGAACGCCACGCCCAATGCCACTTCGAGGGCGACCTTTTCATTCGGTGCCCATTGCGCGCGGCCGCCGAGGGCGGAGAACCGTTCGAGGATTTCCGTGGACGGCGTTCCTGGATACCCAGTGCCCAGCACCACGCCGGCGTTCCGTGCCGCCAGCGCGACGGCTTCGTCCCCGCTCAATAGAGTTTTGTCATGGTTGCTCACAGTTTCAACATCTCCTCTTGCGACAGCAACCGCAGCGACTGGCCAGCGAGAATCCGGCGTGCTGCGGCGATGTCCTGCACTTCGATCAGCAATACAGCGCGGTTGTTGGACACAAAGCCGGATGAATTCTCGACATTGATCCGGTTCTGGCGCAAACAATTCGCCACCGCGTACAAACCGCCGGGCCGGTCCTCCACCTCGATGGCCAGGACTTCCACCAGCGACACGGTCAATCCTTTCTCGCGGAGGCTTCTGTGGGCTAGGTCGCACTTGTCCACGAGGAACTTGATGACGCCCAATGTCTCGTTGGTGGCGATGGTGACCCAGCGGATGTTGACGCCGGCATCGGCCAACACCCGGGTGATGTTCGCCATTTGGCCCAATTGGTTCTCGGCGAACACCGCGATCAAATTGACAGCGCTCATAATTTCGTTCCTCGATTACAGCGACCGGTTGTCGATCACCCGTTTGGCTTTGCCCTCGCTGACCGGCAACGTGCCCGGCGGCACCAGATGCACTCTGGGTTTGGTCAGGATTTCCGCCCGCAATCGGTCGGTGATCTCCGATTGCAGCCGAGTCAGGTGCTCTACGTGGCCATCGAACCCGGCTTCGGCCAATTCAACGTTGACCGTCATTTCGTCCAGCCCGTCCAGCACGATCTGATAATTGCGGCCCACA
>CAZAQZ010000473.1:0-2807 GCA_964487175.1 uncultured Verrucomicrobiota bacterium
ACAAGTCAAATTCCATGGCGATTTGGTATCCTACGGCCACGATCAAGAAGACCAAAAACATTCCCTTCAACAGCCTAGTGTTTGTCAAATATAATATTGTCGTTGCAGGGTTTGTCGAGTCTCGGAAACGGAGCAACGAATCAGTTCGGTCCGGCGTATTCCTCATCCGTGATGATGTGGCGGCCCATGAGGACGTAGTCGTGCGGCAGAGCCTGCATGTCCTTGAGGTAGTCAGGCAGACAGAGCAATTCATTGAAACCGAGTTCGGCGAACACGCGGCGCGCGGCATGTTGTTCACCCATGAATTCAGCTTCGAGTTTTTCCAGGCCAACGTCCTTGGCGATGTCGATCAGTTCCTTGACCAATGCCAGGGCGAGTCCTTTGCCGCGCTGGCTCGGATGCACGACCACGCTGATGCGGCCGACGTGGCGTTTCCATCCGCCCAGCGTCTGATGCAGCGACGCGTCGGCGACGACTTTGGCGCCGGCGAACGCCAGCAGGGGAAGAATCCGTCCATAATCGATCCGGTGACACCACTCATGGATCACGGCGGGATCCGTAACCCGATGCTTAAACAGCAGCCGCTCGGTCTCAGGAACCTCGGTGAAAAACCGATGGAACTCCTTTTCGTCCGTCATCCTCAGCGGACGAATTGTGACTTTTGAATTGTCGCGGAGAGTAACGGTCTTGGGATAGTGCTCGACGATGTCATCCAGTTCCATTCGTCACCTCACGTTGCCGCAGAATAACGAACACGCCGAATTGTTGCAAGAACGGAAATCCGGGGCCAACTTTGCAGGTCGGCGTCCCCGTCGAGCCGCGGAGTTTGCGAAGACCACCATTCTGTGGTACGAAAACCTCCAACCAAAAGGCAGGAGCACAATGACCATGCGAAAAATCAGACCGTTTCTCTGGTTCAACAAGAATGCCGAACAAGCCGCGAGATTTTATGTGTCGATCTTCAAGAATTCAAAGATTATCAGCACCAGTTCCATGATGACGACTTTTCGTCTCGAAGGTCTGGAAATCATCGCACTCAATGGCGGACCGCATTACAAGATCACGCCTGCCATTTCGTTTTTCGTGACGTGCAGGACTCAGGCGGAAGTCGATTACTTTTGGAAAAAGCTTTCTGCGGGTGGCGAAATCCTCCGGTGCGGCTGGCTCACGGACAAGTTCGGGTTGACCTGGCAGATCGTCCCATCGATCCTCGGCGATTTGCTGGGGGACGACGACGACGAAAAATCAAGCCGGACCATGCAAGCGATGCTCAAGATGAGAAAACTCGATATCGCCAAGCTGAAGAAGGCCCACGCGGGAAGGTGACTCGATAGCCACGGGACGGCGACGCTCCCGGTCTCGCCTTGGGTCGGTTTAGGGAAGGCTACCTAACCTGCCAAGGCTTATTCTCATCTAGCGCGTCTAGCAACAGTTTAATGCAAAAGTCGCTCAGTTGTGCCGATGAAAACATCTGTCTGTCATTGGCTGCATCCTTATAAGCGAGTTGCACAGGTGCATCATTCGGGCGCCCGAATCGCAAGACAACGCCGTGATTGGGGTCTGAAACTTCTCGTGCCAGCCGCTCGATTTGCGAAACGACTTCCTGCGCCTCCTTCGTCGCCGCTTCGACGGCTTCACGAGTGTGATTGAAGCGTTGCTTGGTCTCGTGTGCATCGCGCTCTCGCTTAATACGCGCTGCACTCTCGACCGCAGTCTCCTGTTTGGGTTCTCCTCCTTTCTCTCGAACGCGGTATTCGATAATACCGGATAGTTTTGTAAGCCCGAGGCGGTCCAGATCAAGCCAGATGCGAATGTCAGGAAACCAGGCAGGCTTAGCCTTGGGACTGCTAACGGGCACTACAAGCAAGAAGTCATGGCCGTGTTTCAGGAAGCGTTCTTCAATTGCCGTCGATTCGACTCGAGTCCACGGAGTCTCACCCCATCCCACTCGATATAGAACCACCACAATTCTGGCCTCGTCTTTGAATACTCTTGAAAACGCCTCGACGCCATCTTTACCGCCCAATTCCGCTTGATGCTCCGAGTAAACAAACGCTGACAACCGTCCTTCGAATGAATCACTAAGTTGACGTGCAAGGGCCTCGTCCTGGTCAAGAAATGAGACCGCGACATCATATTTGTAAAGAGTATCATTCATCGCGGGTCAACGAACAGGCGGCGGGGATTCTGGTTTGAAGAACTGGCCTTTGTTGCGGTTCCTTCGGCGGGCGAAGAAGTAAACGGTGGCGCCAATCCAATTAAGGAAAATGACAATCAACACCCAGACAATCTTGTCGTTGCTGGGCGGCTCGTTGGTGACGCAATCGACAATCATCCAAATCCAAAACGCGAAGAGCAGCACCCCGAAGAAGCACATGCCACCCATGAGGATGAAATAGAAGAACGCAAACACCTTCGCCGCCGCAATGGGGTCGGGCATCGGCTGCATAAAGATAATCTTATAACGGTATCGATGGCGATGGTCAAGATATGGTGAGATGTGGGCGTGAGGTCAGGGGCGTAAGGACGGCGGCACGACGACACGACACGATAACGACAGAGACCTTCGACCAGCTCAGGGTGATAGCGTCTGAGAGTGGGGGCAGCACTCCATTCCTATCACTCCAAGTCCCCAACGCCCGCCTTGCCGCAGGCTCAAGGCAGCGTGATCTGGATGCGATAGAACTTGTTCGTCTCGACCGCATTGGTGTCGACGACCGTGACTTGGCTGCCATTGGTGGCCGGGCCGGTATACCCGACAAGTTGTGACCATATGCCGCCCGCCAGATCCGTACTGAACAGCGGCG
>CAZAQZ010000474.1:0-495 GCA_964487175.1 uncultured Verrucomicrobiota bacterium
GGCTCCATGGTATAAAATCAAACGCGAGTGAAAACGGGCCTGACGATTCTGCTTTGCTTCAGCGTTGCGACCGCTGGATTTTCTCAAACCAATGGCCCGACCGATTTGACGCCTCAGGTGGTCGCCCATGAATCATTGGATACTTATGCGGCACTGACCAGCTACAGCGACACCGGGAAGACGGTGGAATTTGAAGGCGGGCGAACCAACATCACGACGTTCAGCATCCGGATGCAGCGCCCAAATCTTTTCAAGATTCATTGGGTTCAGACCACCGGGAATCAAACCAATCAGGGCATCTGGTGGGCGGATGGTCATCCCCCTTTTTCGCCGGGTGATACCTGGTTGATGACCAATACCGTCGGGCGGCAAGTCATGGACCAGCCGGAAGGCATCTGGGCTCCATTCGCGATCGACGATGTGCGCAAGCAGATCACCGCGGGCGACGGTCCGGGCAATCGAAAGGACACGCCTTTATATCACCTATGAGGACTA
>CAZAQZ010000474.1:505-2801 GCA_964487175.1 uncultured Verrucomicrobiota bacterium
CAACAATCGTCCTGAACTTTTTTCTCCAGTTGGATCCCGGCATCGATGATTTTCTTACATTCGCCGCCAGCAAAACGAATTCCGATTGGCACAAAATCGAACTGACCGACGGGAAATTCGGCGGCGTTGACTGTTACATCATCGTCATCACCTGGCCCGCGAAGACCCATGACTACTATCGCCAACAGAAAACTGTGGCGCGATTGTGGATCGGCAAACAGGATCATCTCGTGCATCAAATCCAATCCTCATCGGAGACCCCTGACACGACGATGACGCAAACGCACGAGAACATTTCCATCAATCAGAAGTATGCGGATGCCGATTTTCAGGAAAACATCCCGAAGAAGAATTCGTCGGTCACCGTTCATTCGAGTCCACCCGCAACGTTTTCCCACGGCCCCTGAAATGATACGTGATTTCCAACCGCAAACACCGGACGGCAGGGTGTCGTTTCCTTGACTTAATGTTCTCTCTTTACATTCCGGCGCAACAATAAAAGGATAATAATTATGAGCAAAGTTTGGTTTATTACTGGCGCCGGCAGCGGTCTCGGGACGGGAATTGCCAAGGCAGCGTTGTGCGCGGGCGACCGCGTCGTCGCGACCGGCAGAAATGTTGAGAAAGTGCGTAACGCCTATACCGGCGTTGCGCAGGAGAACATCGCCTTTGTGCAATTGGACGTCGCCAACGAGGCACAGGCCAAAGCCGCTATCGACGAAGCGATCAAGCGTTTCGGACGCATCGACCTTGTGGTCAATAACGCCGGCTATAGTCTGCTCGGCAATTTCGAACAGATGACAACCGCCGAAATCCAACAGCAGTTCGCACCGAACTTTTATGGCGTCGTGCATGTGATGCAGGCAGCGTTGCCCGTCATGAGGCGGCAGCGGTCGGGTCATATCATCAACATCAGTTCCGTCGCCGGCGTGGTCGGGCTGAAGCACTGCGCGGCCTATGCTGCGACGAAATTTGCAGTCGAGGGACTTTCGCTGTCGGTCGCGACCGAAGTGGAGCAGTTCGGCATCAAGATCACCCTGGTCGAACCCGGCTTCTTCCGGACCGACCTGCTCGAGGCGCATAATGTCCGATGGGTGAGCAAGGTCGTCGAGGACTACGCAGCGGAGGGCACAGCCGAGGACATGTGGTCGAAATACAGCGGCACGCAGCCGAACGATCCAGCGAAGCTGGGTGACGCGCTTGTCATAATCGCCGCGATGCAAAATCCGCCGAAGGTGTTCGCTGCCGGAAGTGATGCCCTCAGCACGATCACGCCAGCGATAGAGGAGCGCCTACGGGATATGCGCGTCCACGAGAAGCTATCCAGGGGAATGGAAGGTTCATTCTAGCGAAGGCAAAAAGCTGACACAGAAAGAAATTCAAGATATGGAAATTAAACGAAGTGGTTCACAGCCTTCCGCCAAAGGACCGGCCGATTGGTTTACAGGCACGGTGCGCATTGACTCGCCGTTTAAGGGGAGCGATCCGGCGCGTGTTGCCGGCGCAATCGTCACGTTTGAACCCGGCGCCCGAACAGCATGGCACACCCACCCGCTGGGTCAGACCCTGATCGTGACGGCTGGCTGCGGACGCGCGCAGCGGTGGGGAGGTCCGATCGAAGAGATTCGTCCGGGTGACATCATCTGGTTTTCGCCCGGCGAGAAACATTGGCACGGCGCAGCACCCACCACCGCCGTGACCCACATCGCCATTCAGGAGCAGCTCGACGGCAAAGCCGTTGACTGGATGGAAAAGGTCAGCGACGAACAATATAAGGGCTGAACAAACCACGGCGGCTAATTTCGAACGAAGATCGGCAGATTTAATATGTCGGTGACGTTCTGCAACACGTGGTCGGCCGACTTGAGGTACTCTTTTCCCAGGGTGGTCTCGATGGCCACGCATTGCATCCCGGCGTTGCGCGCCGATTCGATGCCGAGTGGCGCGTTTTCCACCACAACGCATTCTTTAGGATCCAATCCGAGGTGGCGTGCCGCGATGAGGTACGGATCAGGGAACGGCTTGGCCCGGGGAACCTCATCGCCCGTGATGATAAAATCAAAATGGGCCTGCTGCTCGCGATTGAGGGAATGCTGCATGTTTTTCAAGGCGCAGGCGGTGACGAGCGCCACTTTGAATCCGCGCCGGCGCAGCGCGTCAATCGTGTCCAATGCCCCGGGGTATTGGGCGACCTTCACGATGCTCCGAAAATAGGCGCGCTTCTCCTCGATAAAGGCAGCCTGTTGGGCCTCGGGAATCGCGACCCCTGTTTCCTTCATCAGAATCGGCAGAATCT
>CAZAQZ010000475.1:0-2800 GCA_964487175.1 uncultured Verrucomicrobiota bacterium
CGTTGTTGTCAACGAGACGGGAAGAGTGCCGTTCATCCGGGCGAGAATCGAGCACGTTTCCTGTTTAACGCCAAACCGGGGCGAGTACCAGCCGGCGTTTTCCTCACCACGGGCTAATGCGATCTGCAGGATATCTGGCAGGTTAAGCCGGACGCGAATATCCTCCCGCGAGATTATCAAGACGGAGGACGAAATCTGTTCCACGCGGCATTCAGGCGCGGTATGAAAACAAAGCATCACCTGATGCGTGCCCGAGCCCTTCAACGTGTCATTGATCGTGATCGCGTTCCCGCGAAGCTCGAGGTTGCGCTGGTGAGTCACGCCGATGCGGGCATACCCGTCGTGCGCGGCGGTCAGTGTGCCCCCTGAATCGGTCACGGCCCAGTTCTTCACCGTGGTCCTTGCCTGCTTGGTCCACAAGAACGGGCCTGCCTGGACTGATTGATCGAGGTCATCGACGACGACCGTATTGTGCGCCCGCGTGCTCCGGAAATATTCGCGCCAGTGTTCATCGGTGTGGTAGGCGAACGTGCCCGGATCGACAAGGAAGGGTTTTCCGCCGACCGACAGGGTGAACGACAACGCATCCGCGTGCGCATGCGCGGCGATGGAAAGATAACCGTGTGGCCCCGCGTCAGCCAGAACGAAAATCTCCCGGGGCGTGCCCCGCTTGACTGTCAACAGAAACAGGCCCGCATCTTCAAACGCCAATGAACGCGCAGGCGGAGTCCAGGTCGATGGCGCTGCCTGATTCAACCCCAGCACGCTGGCGGCGAGTGCGCCGTCCTCACAGAGCGGGACATTTGCTCCCAGCAATGCGCTGCCGGCTCGATACAACCAGGCGTCGCGCCGTCCGCCGAGCGCCTGCAACTGCACGGCCATGCCTTCGTCGCCATCGCCGTAGCGCGGCAGGTTGCCGCCGTTGTCTGTCAGGCGCGCCATCGCCTCGATCATGCGCGCCGCGCCCGCGCGGAATTCGCCGGAGAACTTCATGCCGGCACGATCCGCTTCTGTTAACGCCAGGAGAAAGAATTCCAGCGCAAAGATGTGGTAGGAAAACGCCATCTCGCGGTTGATGCCTGACGGAAACGTTTGCCGGACAATCTCCCGCTCCAACTGGTGACGGGCGAATTCGCGCCATCGGCCGGACTGTTCGAAGATGGGCCACGCTGTCGAGGCGATGAACAAACCCGCCATCTCGCCGATCAAATGATTGTTCGCCGACGACCCGCGTGAGTACGCTTGTTCGATGAATTGCTGGTGCTGGTAGACCGACGTCCACACGGGGCTGTCCGGGCCAAACACACGTGCATGATGCATGGAACCGCGAAGCAGGCGCTCGCACCAGACCCAGGAAATCAACCGGATCCCCGACTCGAGGGCTTGGTTCCAGTTGACCCCGATCAGATAGGGATTTTGCCGGACCCAGTCCAGGATCTGGTCCGCGACCTCGGCGCTGTAGCGTTCGTTCTTCGTCAGCGCATAGGCGACCGCCAGGACAGTCAGGTGATGGTGACGGTTTTTCTCCCAGGTGACCTTGATGTTTCCTACAACGGATGGATCGCGATAATTGATGTCGAAGGCAAACTTCGCGGGGGCAATGACCCCCGATGTCGGGTCGGCGTGCCAGTTGATGGGCTGTTCGGTCACGCCCGACAGGCCGAAAAAATGCCATTCGTGGCGCAAATACGAATCGGCTTCCGCCAGCAGGGCCCGCGCCTCCGCGTGTTCCAAGGGCAGATGCAGCGCGATGGGTTCCTGCCGGATTGATTTGCAATCGGCAAGGGGGGGGCTTCCGTCCATGTCGCGCGCCGCTTCGTGTCGCCAACGACGTTTCCGTAGTTCATGTTGGAACCGAAAGAGGAGTTCGTTCAGCGACATGGCGCGGGCGCGATGGAGATACCAGCCGAGTGTCGGCTTCAAGTACCCGCCCTTCTGCCAGTTGTCGAGTCGATCATCATGACGCTGGTTCGGCCCAGTTTATCCACAACCGGCGGGGGAGGAAAGCATCCGTTTCTATCTGCGCGCAGGACATCCGAAAGGATTGAGGAATGGACGAGCCAGAGGACTTGACACGGTGCATTGATCGAGCATCAGTGGACGAAGGCGACTCCTTTTAAGAGAGATATTATCCGCTTCAGATGTGGTACAAGAATACCTGTCACGGATTGCAATCTCATCATCGAGGCAAGTTAGCGGTTATGCGCCCATATTGGAAGATGTAAACACTTATAGAATAGATAGTTAAATCTCAAATTTCACTTGCAGAGGCAGTTGGCCAAAGCTCCAATTTGGGATCAAGACATACTTGCTCGCAACTGGGCAAGATGGACCAACCGTGGATACGGTTCGTCATGGGAGAGGGCCAAATTCTTGATGTCGTGGCGAAGATGTCGTCCTCTGGACTGTGCCAGTAAGAATATGGAAATGCGGTGAAAATGGCGATTGGGACAGATTACGGCTTGCCTTTTCCGGGATTTTGTCGAGAATGCTTCGCCTTTTAGGGAGAAACCGTGGCAACAAGCGCAAAACAGGATGCAAGTTTTCTGGAGCAATTCGAGCCGGATGTCTTTTGGACGCAGCATGGGCAAAAGATCACTTGGGGGGCCATTTGTATAGCGGCATTGGTGGTCATCTTCCTCGTCTGGCAACGGCAGAAGTCCCAGCGGGCTGAGGAAGCGGCGTCCCGACTCGCAGTGGCGAACGATGAAATGGCCCTGCAGGGGATTATTCAGGACTATGCGGGGCAGGAAGTGACCGCATCGGCAATGATCCGGCTTGCGGATTTGTATTTTCGCAG
>CAZAQZ010000476.1:0-2786 GCA_964487175.1 uncultured Verrucomicrobiota bacterium
CGTTCTTCATAAAAGGCGGCAAGCCGGTCAAGCATCTCGTCCATCTGGCCGCTCTTTTCGCCCATCGCCCACATCTGGATCAGATAATCGGGAAACACGCCGGAGAACGCCAGCGCCTGGCTGACATCGAGCTGGGTGCCGATCAACGGTGCGGCCTTCTCGTACGCTGATTGGATCAGCGGGCTCTGCACCATGCGGCTGGCGGATTCCAGGGCCGGGACCACGCCGATGCCGGCCTTCAGCATCAACCGGATGGCCGACACCCACTGGCTCAAGGCATAATCGAATCGCAGTCTTCCCAGCACCGGCACGGCCACGATCAGCCGCTCGATCGTGACATTCAATCCCGGCACGGTCAGCATCCAGCGCAACACCATCCACGCGCCCCAGATCACCAATCCCAGCCGCGCGAGCAGGCCGACGGTGTCCCACAAATAATGCAGGGTCGAGTAGGGATGTCCATTGCTGACGCCAAGAAACACGGCTGGAAAATTACTGACGAACACGCCCACGATGAGCAGCAGGACCGGATAGGCGGAGCCGCCGATCAGTTTGCTGCGCGCGGCGGCACGGTTCTCATAGTATTTGCTCAACGACAACAACCCGACGTCGAGCGCGCCGCTGTGCTCAGTCATGTTGATGGCCCGCTGGTCCAGCGGCGCGAATCGTTTTCCGCATTGTTCCATTGCTTCGTGCAGGGGCATGCCCCGATTGACGGCGGCGGATAACTCGTCGACGGCCGGGCGCATCGGACGGGGAGCGGTGTTGCGTGCGGAGGTGAGCGCCTGCTGGATCGCCACGCCTGCCTGAACGAGCGTGCCCATCTGGTAATAAAACGCCGCCAGGTTCTTGGAGGAAAACCTCATGACGCTCCTACCGTAGCATGCAGCGGTGAAGTGTCACACAAAAACAACCACACAGGCCGGAATCGCAGCCTTTTCCTCTTGCGTCTTGGTGCAGCGTTTCGCATCTTGACGGCATGGCGGAGCGGTTTGTTACCGAAACGATTCACGATAAGACGCTGGACGTGTCATTGCGTCCGGGGTTGTTCGCTGATTTCCAGGGACAGGCCAAGGCCAAGGAACGCCTCGAACTCGCCGTCGAAGCCGCGCGCCAACGCAAGGAACCGCTCGACCACATTTTGCTCAACGGCCCGCCCGGCCTTGGCAAGACGACGCTGGCGCACATTCTCGCGAAAGCGATGCAGGCCAATATCGTTGTCACCAGCGGGCCGGCCCTGGAAAAGGCGGCCAGCCTCGCCGGTTTGCTGACCAAGCTCGACAAGGGCGACGTGCTGTTCATCGACGAGATTCACCGGCTCCAAAAAGTTGTTGAGGAATATCTTTACCCGGCGATGGAGGATTTCCGGCTCGATATTGTGATTGACCAGGGACCAAACGCGCACAGCGTGCGGTTGAATCTGCCGCGGTTCACGCTTATCGGCGCGACGACACGGAGCGGCTTACTCACCGCACCGCTGCGGTCGCGGTTCCCCGTCACGGAACGGCTTGATTACTATCGTACCGACGATCTGGCGACGATCCTCAAACGGTCCGCACGCATCCTGAACGTCGATGTTGATGACGACGGCGCTGATGAGATTGCGCGTCGTTCACGGGGAACACCGCGCATCGCCAATAATTTGCTCAAACGCGTTCGTGATTACGCCCAGGTGAAAGCGAAGTCGGCAAAGATCACGGCTGACATCGCCGACAAGGCGCTGGCCATGCTCGAGATCGACAAACACGGTCTCGACGAGATGGACAAGCGCATCCTGGAAACGTTGGTGCACAAGTTTGGCGGCAAGCCGGTTGGAATCGGGTCGCTGGCCGTGGCAGTCGGCGAGGAGTCCGACACGCTGGAGGAAGTCTACGAACCGTTTCTCATTCAGGAAGGCTACCTCAAGCGGACGCCGCAGGGCCGTGTGCCGACAGAATCGGCGTACAAGAAGCTCGGCGTGAAAGACGCAACCAAGCAGAACGAGTTGTTCTGATATGCCGAAGCGAACCGACATCCATAAAATCCTGATTATCGGCAGCGGGCCGATTGTCATCGGGCAGGGGTGCGAATTTGACTACTCGGGCACGCAGGCCTGCAAAGCATTGCGCGAGGAAGGGTACAAGGTCGTGCTGGTGAATTCGAATCCTGCGACCATCATGACCGATCCGGAGTTTGCCGATGGCACCTACATCGAGCCGATCACGCCTGAGGTCGTCGAAAAGATCATCGAACGCGAGAAACCCGACGCGTTGCTGCCGACGCTCGGCGGACAGACCGCCCTGAACACGGCGATGGCGTTGTGGAAGCGCGGGGTATTGCAGAAACACGGCGTCGAAATGATCGGCGCGAAGGCCGAGGCGATTGAGAAGGGCGAGGATCGGCTTAAATTCAAGGAGGCGATGCAAAAGATCGGCCTCGATTTGCCGGTGAGCGGCGTCGCCCACACGCTGGACGAGGCGCGCGAGGTGACGCGCAAGATCGGAAAATTCCCCGTCATCATACGGCCCGCCTTTACGTTGGGCGGCACAGGCGGCGGCATCGCCTACAATCGCGAAGAATTTGAAAGCATGGCGCAGAACGGCCTCGATGCCTCACCGGTCACTGAGATTCTTATTGAGGAATCGCTGATTGGCTGGAAGGAATTCGAGACTGAAGTGATGCGAGACAAGGCCGACAATTGCGTCATCGTCTGTTCCATCGAGAACCTCGACCCGATGGGTGTGCACACCGGCGACTCGATCACTGTCGCGCCGGTCCAGACATTGACCGACAAGGAATGGCAGATG
>CAZAQZ010000477.1:0-2784 GCA_964487175.1 uncultured Verrucomicrobiota bacterium
TAAAACCGGAGCACCGACCTGGGCGCGGCGAGGGGGCCATTGTTAAGCACCCGGAAAGCGCCGAACATGAAATTGTACTGATCCAAACTGAACGTGGTGGTCGCCACCCAGAACCCGGTCAGGTCTGCCAGGGGGTGGAGGACGGTCACATCAAAACTGTTCGAGGCGATGTTTCCGGCCCCGTCGGTGGCCGTGCACAAGATGGAATTGGTGCCAAATGGGAACAACGAGCCCGATACCGGAGTGCAAACGACCGTGACATTGGTTGAACAGTTGTCCGTGGCGGTGGGTATGGCGTAAGTAACCGGATTTGATACCGAACCCACGGCTCCCGTCACGACGATGCTGGTGGTGGCGGCGATTGTGGGGGGAGTGGTATCCACGACCGTAAACGTGACGCCGGGGCAGTTGGTGGAATTGCCGGAGCTGTCGGCGACGGTAATCGTTACGTTCGTGGTCCCCAGCCCGAGCAGTGTTCCGCTCACGGGTGATTGCGTGATGATCAAAGAGCCCGAAGGGGTACAATTGTCCGTGGCCAGCACCTGGGTGGTGAAGTCCGGCACGGCCGCCTGACAGTTTATATCGGCAGAGGCAACCAGCGAGGTGGCGCACTGCGTGATCACCGGCGGCACGGTGTCGACAACCTCGATGCAGGGTGAGAACTCGGAGGTATTGAGGCCGTCGTCGGTCGCTGTTGCCGTGATGAACTGTCCGTCAAGATCGATCCCCGGAAATGCCACGTCAAAGACCACATTGCCGTTTGCATCTGCCGTCAAGTTGGTGGTCCCGATAAATGTCTCGCCGGACGGAGTACAGGCTGGGTTGGCGAAAAACTGGACGACCACACCGCCGTTGGCTGCCAGATTGCTGACCGAGCCCTGGACGCTTGCGGCGCCATTGGAGCAACTCGTGGTCGCGAGCACGGGAAAATCTTCGAAGTTGTTGGGACCGGGAAGAAATCCCACATGGTTGGGCGTCGCACCGTCGGCGCCCAGATCAATGCCCAAAAGTGCGTTGGAGAAAATCGAATTGCCGAGAATTGCATCGCCCGTGGAATTGGTTCCCACAATGGTGACGCCATTCGAGCCGCTTCCGGCGATGATGTTGCCGGCGCCGGCGGCACCTCCCACGGTATTGCTGGAAGCGCTGGTGCCGAGTCCCTCGGTGATCAGCACGCCCGACAAACTGTTGCTCAGAATGTGGGTCCCGTTGACGTCCGTGCCAATGCGGTTGCCTTGGATCACATTCAAATCGGCAACGTTATTCTGGGCATCGATGCGAACACCATTCGCGTTTCCGGAGATCACATTGGGGGAAATGCCGTTGGTGGCGCCGACGATGTTGAAATCGCCATTGACGAGAATGCCGTCAAGCGCATTGCTGACGACGAGGGATCCCGATACATCCGTGCCAATGAAGTTCCCCAGCAGGGTGTTGTTGTCCGCGAGAACATCAATTCCATCGGCTCCATTGCCCGAGACGATGTTGCCGGCGCCGGTCGCCAGTCCGCCGATTGTGTTGGAAGGGGCGGTGACATCCACGCCTCCCAGCAAATTACCCACGCCGTTGGAGCCGGTCGCATCAACGCCGATGAAGTTTCCTTCAACAACGTTGCTGACCCCGGAGACATCCACGCCGAAACCGCCGTTCCCCGAGATGATATTCCGGGCGGCTGCGTTTGTCCCGCCGAGGATACCCTGGGTGGTGAGGAAGACTCCATTCGCGGCGTTGGAGAGAATCGAATTACCGAGAATCGCATTGCCCGTCGATCCGTCTCCGACGACGGTGACACCATTCGAACCGCTTCCGGCGATGATATTGCCAGCGGCGCCTCCCACGGTGTTGCTGGAAGCGCTGATGCCGAGTCCTTCGGTGATCAGCACGCCCGACAAACTGTTGCTAAGGATGTGCGTCCCGGTGACGTCCGTGCCAATGAAGCTCCCTTGGATTACATTCAAATCGGCAACGTTACTCTGGGCATCGATGCGAACTCCATTCGCATTTCCGGAGATCACATTGGGGGAAACGCCGTTGGTGGGACCGATGACGTTGAAATCGCCATTGACGAGAATCCCGTCGGATGCATTGCTGACAACGCGCGAGCCGGTAACGTCCGTGCCGATAAAATTCCCCACCAGCGTGGTGCTGTCCGTAAAAATGTCCACGCCATCAGCCCCATTGCCAGAGATGATATTGCCGGCGCCGGTTGCCTGGCCGCCGATCGTATTCAACGGCCCGGCTACTTCCACGCCACCCAGTACATTGCCCACGGCATTGGAGCCATTCACATCGATTCCGATAAAATTGCCCTCAACGACGTTGCTGACCCCGGAGACGTCAACACCGTAACCGCCGTTCCCCGAAATGATGTTCCCGGCTGCCGAGTTTGTCCCGCCGAGTATGCCTTGAGTAAAGAGAAGGACTCCATTGCCGGAGCTGGCCGTGAGCGCATTGGTCCCAGTCAAATCGGTGCCGATAAAGTTGCCCTGGATCAGGACGTTTTGTTCCTGAACCGCAATCCCACCGCCGAAGTTGCCGGAAATCAGGTTGCGCGTATCGGGAGTTGTTCCTCCAATGATCGTGTTCGTCGCGCCGCTCCCGACAGTGACACCGATGTTGTTCCCCGCAAAACCATTGGTCCCCGTCGCATCCGTGCCGATGAAATTGCCTTGGATGACGTCGCCGCCCTGTGCCGAGCAATTCACCCCGTTGCCGCTGAACCGGTCGATCGCCAGGCCGCGAACGGTTGCCAGCCCGCCGGTGATGACCAGGCCGTCGCCCGTT
>CAZAQZ010000478.1:0-2771 GCA_964487175.1 uncultured Verrucomicrobiota bacterium
GCGTCGGGCAGTCCATTCGTCAGCGCCGTGCCGACGATGGCAATCAACTGGATGAAGAACACCGCGATCAGCACGAAATGAAACAGCGTCCAAAGCAGTTGCACCGGTTTGGAATCGTGGTTGCTAATTGTGCCGTACGCGGGGAACCAAAAGGCGACCGCTCCATGGCCCACGGCTTCCAAATAGTGCAACGGGAATTTCAGGATGAGTTTGCGATTCAGGGACAACAGATATTTCCCCTGCCCGATCTCATCCAGGCCGGTGATTTTGCCCATCTCGCGCTTGAGCCGGTAAACATATTCCTCGGCGCTATGGCTGTCGCCTTGGAGCAGTTCCTCGTTGCGCTTGGCCACCAGAAGATCGCGCATGGGGCCGTTGGGCATGCGCTCGATAAACCGGGCCGTCCGCGTGCTCAGGTTCCAACCCAAGGCCGGCGTGATCGCAAAGCAATCGAATTTTATCCAGTTGTAGCAGGCAAACCCGCCTACGATGAGGATGGAAGCGAGCGCCACGCGGATCGCTTTTTTCGTTTCATGCAGACACAGCAACAATCCGGCAAGCGCCAGACCGAGCAATTGATAGGTCGGCCGCGTCAGCGCTGCCAGGCCGGTCAGGATTCCCGCGACGATGCTGGAGGAGCGCACGTCGGCATGGACAACGAGTCTCCAGATCGCGCTGACCAGAAGGAACGTGGTCAGTCCCTCGGTCATTACGTACGCCGATGGTTCCACAAACGGTGGCGTGATGCAGATCAGGGACAGCACGACGCCGCACCAGCCGGGCAATTCCAGATGTCGAAGAATTGAGATCAGCATGTAAACAGAGGCGAGGTACAGCCCGAACGTGATCAGGAACAGCAGGCGCGTGGGGGTTTCGCTGGAGCCGGTCAGCACGAGCAACAGCGGATACCCGGGACAGCGAAAATGCATTTGCGTGAGCGACCCGTGATCGATCAAGTCCTTCGCCACGGCCTGGTATTCTTCAGAGTCCCTCCCCATGATGGGAGCCGATTTCCACCACAGCGGGTACACGATGGCGCTCAGGAGCAGCAGAAACAACGGGATCGCAACAGACCCCCGGCGCACGCGCCCCAGCGCGAGCACTGAACGCTTGACCGGTTTGCTCTCGACCGGTGTGTCGGCAGGTATGTTCATGATGATCATAAACCGCAGTTGTTCTGAGTTGCGAAACAAGTTGATGGCATCAGTCACCCTCAACGGGCGTATTCGATGGTGACTCGTCCTGCGCCCGGCTACCCTTCGTGTTGTGGTTGGTAATACCTGACCTCACCCAACAGAATCGCCTACCAGTCGCAGGTATACAAAATGCAGCAACCAACGTCAAGCCGCAAATCCTTATATTTACTGGCTTACAGGTTAATTGATGCGCCAAAACGTCACAAAAACAGGGGCGACTCGGTTGATTCAGGATTCACAAAACGCTTGTGGAGCGTGATCGGTTCGGGTATACTCAGCGCAAATCTTGGCGAGGGAGTTTCACAGCAAACCAGCCAGCTGCGTAATCCATTGCACGATGAGGAGTTATGGATAAGAAACACTATTTATTTTCGTCTGAATCGGTGACTGAAGGTCATCCGGATAAAGTCTGTGATACGATTTCTGATGCGGTATTGGATGCCTGCTTGAAGCAGGATCCGGCCAGCCGCGTCGCTTGCGAAACGCTTGCCAAGTCCAACCTCGTAGTCCTCGCCGGTGAGATCACGACGAAATCACATTTGGACTATTGCAAGATTGTCCGTGATGCCGTCCGCGAGATCGGTTACACCAAGGACGTCAGCGCAGTATTCAACGACGAAGATTGCCAGGTCCTGTGCGCTCTCGTCAAACAAAGCCCCGACATCGCCCAAGGCGTTGATGCGCGGGCAGCTGAAGGCAAAGCCACCGCAGAACAGGGTGCCGGCGATCAGGGATTGATGTTCGGGTTTGCCTGTCGCGAGACGCCGGAGTTGATGCCTGCGCCAGTCATGTACGCGCACAATCTCGGCAAAGCCCTCCGCGAAGCGCGCCGCAGCAAACGTATTCCGTGGCTGCGTCCCGACGGCAAGACGCAGGTGACATTGGAGTACGAAGGTTTCACACCCACACGCGTGCATACCGTTGTAATTTCCAACCAGCATGCGCCCGACGTGAAGCACAAAGAGATTTGCGAACTGTTGACGGAAGAGATCATCAAGAAGACGATTCCGAGGAACCTGCTCGACAAGAATACGCGTTACTTGATCAACCCGACCGGACGTTTTGTGATTGGCGGGCCTGAAGGCGACAGCGGGCTGACCGGCCGCAAGATCATTGTGGACACCTATGGCGGCATGGGCCGGCACGGCGGGGGCGCGTTCTCCGGCAAAGACCCGAGCAAGGTGGACCGCAGCGCCGCTTACATGGGTCGCTACGTCGCGAAAAACATCGTCGCGTCGGGAATCGCGGATCGTTGTGAGATTCAATTCGCCTATGCGATCGGCTATCCCGAACCAGTGAGCGTGCTGGTCGAGACGTTTGGTACCGGCAAAGCGTCGGACGTGGTGATTGCCAAAGCGGTGCAGGAAGTTTTCAGTTTCAAGCCCGCCAACATTGTGAAGCAGTTGAATCTGTTGCGCCCGATTTATTCCAAGACGACCAATTATGGTCACTTCGGCAAGGTCGAAGACCTCGACGCGTTCACATGGGAACGCACTGACAAGGCTGAAGCGCTGAAGAAAGCTGTTCGCTAAATAATCCCGCAATCCCAAGAACGGACTGCGGCATGCTGTACTG
>CAZAQZ010000479.1:0-2759 GCA_964487175.1 uncultured Verrucomicrobiota bacterium
CTTCCGCGCCCCTCAACGCAACCGCTGGGCGGCGGCCTTCGGCCGGCGTTGACCGGCGCGGCCGGCGCGCTCTCGCATTCGCATGTCGGCTCCGGAGAGAATGCCGCCTCCCTTCTCACCAAAGAGAATTACCTAAGTCCGCAATCCTGTGGCTTGAGACTGACCGGCTCAATGAGGCTCGTGGTGTAAGTGCGGCTGCCCTGGCGATACTCGCGCCGGACGAATCCCGCGCGTTCCAGAAGATACAGGCCTGATCCGATGGCCATGTCGTTCTTGGCGATGGGCACGTGTTCGGCGATTTCGCTGATGGGCAATTCGACGGGACCGCGGCTGCAAAGCCTGGTCAATGCGAAATGGAGGTTGGCGATGATATCGCGGGTCGGGTTGGCGCCGTCGATGAAAAATTCCTGGGTGCGAACGTCCGCATAATTGTACAACATCTCGCAGCGGGCAGGTTCGCCGTCGCGTCCCGCGCGGCCGGCCTCCTGATAGTACGCCTCGACGCTGCCGGGGATGTCGTAGTGCAGCACGAACCGAAGATCGGCCCGGTCGATCCCCATGCCGAACGCGTTGGTCGCGACAGCGACTCCGCAATCGCCATTCATAAACCGGGTCTGCGCTTTGTTGCGTTGCTCATCGGTCATGCCTGCGTGATAGGCGATGGACGGAATGCGCTGCGAGGCGAGGTGTGCGGCAATGGCCTCGACATTCTTGCGCGTGGCGCCGTAAACGATGCCCGTTTTGAGCTGACGAACGCACTCGACGATTCGATCAAGTTTGGCGGCTTTGCCTTTGACGTTGGCGACGGCGAGCAACAGGTTGTGCCGCGCAAATCCCGAGACGAACACCTTGGGCGGTTGACGGCCAAGCTTGCCAAGCGACAATTGTTCAATGATGTCATCGCGGACCTCCGGCGTGGCGGTCGCGGTGAGGGCGAGGACTTGCGGCTGACCCAGTTCCTTGAGCGCCCATTTAAGGCGGATGTAGTCGGGCCGGAAATCGTGTCCCCATTGCGAGATGCAATGCGCCTCATCGACCGCGAACAGCGCAATCGACAGGGGCGCCAGCGCACGGATGAACCGGTCGCTCTTGAAACGCTCGGGCGCGATGTAAACGAGGCGAAACTTTCCCTGCGTCATCGCGTTGATGCGCGCCTCGATCTCCGATTGGCTGAGGGAGGAATTGATAAGCGTGGCGGGGATGCCTTTTGCAGCGAGCGCATCGACCTGGTCCTTCATCAGCGCGATCAACGGCGAAACGACGACGGTGATGCCGTCGAGCGCGAGGGCGGGCAACTGGTAGCACAGCGATTTGCCGCCGCCGGTGGGCATGATGACCAGCGCATCCTGGCCGGCGAGCGCGGCTTCGATGACAGGTTCCTGGCCTTCGAGGAAGACGGAAAACCCAAAATGCTTTTCCAGCAGCCGCTGCAATTCACCCGGGTCAATCACAGGCGAATTCTATGGGCGTCAGATGATGAACGCAAGTGCGGGTCGCTTGGACACTGAGAAATTGGGGTGGCCAACGCCAGCCCGTTTGAACCAAGACTATACCGTTGGCTGCGTGAATTGCTCAAGCTTCACGAGATATTCGCAGCAGACCCGGCGGTGGCTGCGTTGTTACCAACATAGGCCGGTGCGTGCTTGCTGGCGAAAGCGCTGGTGACAAGCCTTGCTGCGCGGCAGAGAAAATGTTGAGACCCGGCCTCATGCCGGGATGAAACGCGGGGGCAAGGGTGGAACAGGGAGAAGGTGCAGCCGGTGGTGCCAGTAATGCCAGGAACGATTGTCAAAGAGGCCGGGTGGGGCAGATCGTAATGCTTCGAGGAATGCGCTTTCCCCATAATGATCAATGGCAAAACAAATATCATCCCACGTTCCGAAAACCATGACTTGGCAGAGGAAGCGTGGAGTGTCTTCAAGGATCGCGTCAGCCGACTGCCACCAGCAAACGCGCCGTGCGATGGAAGCGAGCCGTTCAGAATCTCTTTCGATTGTCCGCACGGTCTTCACACATGAATTCGGATGCTAAGTAAGCATAGCAAACTGGGCGTGGGATGTCGAGCCCGCCATAGCTCTGGTCAATCGCGCGTCCCTTCGCCGACGACCAGCTAGACTACTCATCCATGCCCCTATGCCGGATAGCTGCTGGGGGGTAATGAACGGTCTGGGTGGTGCGGGACCTGCAGCAGTGCTCGTCATCGAGATGGGATCACAGTACGCAATACCCACCAGGCGATATCGGCACTGGCGTGACTCTTAAGGGCAAGATCCTCGTGGCGGAGCGAAGCGCGGTCATATGTGGAGCCGCAGGGAAGAGGGCGGACTACATTGACGGCGTAAGCGAGCCATATAATCGAAGCGTAGCGGCACGCCAGAAGGTGCATGTCAGCGAGTAGCAAAGTCAGTGCTGTTCTTAACCGCCGAGAGGGCAGATCGACCATTGCAAGCTTGTAGGGGAAACCCTTACAAGCACGTCAGGGAAAACCTTACAAAAGAATCAGGGTACAGCCTGACAGACAAGAACAAGCGGTTGTGCTATGGAAATCGGCGGTGTTTGGAGAAGTGGTTTATGCTTGCGCATGAGCATGAGAATGAGTAGAAGCGCACACAGAGTTATTTAACAAAATATTTCGTGTAGCTTCGGCTAGGTCTCGACAGAAAACCGCGAATTTTCACCCGAAGGCCGACCGAGTACGCGCCCCACGAGGGCGCGGCTCGGCGTGCTCTTCGGAAAGGCGCTTCGCGGTGCCTCTGTCG
>CAZAQZ010000480.1:0-2341 GCA_964487175.1 uncultured Verrucomicrobiota bacterium
TTCGACGCGCGTGGTTCTTACCAGATTGACGCATTCATCCTGAAAGTAATCTTCCAGCTCGGCGGATTTTAATTGTTCCACGACGTCACGGGCTTCCATAAGGTTCTTTTGGACCTGCTTCGGGTCGGCCAAGGTGTCCGCCTGCTTCAACAACAAGTCGGCCAATTCATAGTAAATGGGGCCAACTTTCTCCCGGAATGATTCAGTTCCCAGACTGCTGGCGTAGGCGAGGAACAGATCATTGCGGATAGCTTGCAGGGACCGAATGGCGCGGCGGTAGGCGGCGATGGCGTCGGCAGGTTGTCCTTGCGCTTTGAGCAAGCGCCCGGCTTGCCACTCCCAGCGGTAGATCGCCTCCTTGGTTTCGGTTTCCTGGGCGAGAAAGACTGCCCGCCGAGTCAGTTCCAAGGCCTCAGCATAGAGGGAATCCTGTTCATAGGCCGCTGCCAACCCCCCCAGAGCATAGCAAGCGGCGCGTTTGTCACCGATCGTTTGGGCGACTTGGAATGCATTCGTATAGGCTTTCACGGCGCTTGCAAGGAGCGCATCGTGTGGCGCCGGTTGGCGCCGAATCAACTGCTCGTATGTCTGGCCGCAGATTATCAGTACAACGGCCTTTTCGTGGCTGTCCTGAGCCTGAAGAGCTTCTTCCACGGCGGAATCATCCAGGTTAGCGACGTCGGTCGGCGACGCTGTGGTCGCAGCGACTGCTGCGGAATTGCCAAGCGCCTTGGCTACTAGCAACCGATTGTGAGCTAGGCGGGAAAACGAAGCACTTTGACGATACGACTCAATCGCGTCCCCTTGTTTGCCCTGTCCCGCAAGCAAATGGCCCAGGCTATTGTAAATGCATCCCGCCGCGTTTACATCGCCGTCCTCCTGGGCCATGGCCAATGCCTCGCGCAAGGAGGCTTCCGACAGATCGGAGCGACTTGTGTATGAGTAGGCCTCGCCAAGGCTGCTCTTCGCAAGAACGATGCGCGCTCTGTCCTTAACGGCGGAAGCGAGCGCCACCGCTTCATTGAGAAGTTTGATTGCCTCGCCAAAATCTCCCTCCCCTTCGTAGGCAGTGGCCAATCGAATCTGCGCATCGATTTCGCCCCGGCTGTCGTGCAACGCATGGCAGGATGCCACAGTCCGTTCCCCATGGGCGATGGCTTGCTCGAAATCCCCTTTCTCGAAGTCTCGATTACCCTCCAAGGCCTCGCTCCCGAAACACCCAGAATCCACGGCGAGAGTGGATACAGCCAGAGCTGCAACGACGTACGCCAACAACGGACGGAAGCCTCCAAATTCGACCCCCCGTGTGAGCCTGATCATCGACATGTTGTTTCTGGAGTTCGCACTATCGCAGAACGCGCGTTCACCGCGCTGTCAAACTCTTCGATTGCGTTTTCTCATCGGGGGGCCGGCAACCAGAAGCTGGGCGACACTCCATCTGGCTGCAAGGCCACGCCACCGCGCCCCACCACGAGGAAACTGCTGATGCCCCCACTCAATTTGACTCCGCAGTACGGTCTGAGCTGCGATTCCGCATCCAACAAAGTCCCCGGCAACCCGACCAGCACTCCACTCAGATCCACAGTGGAAGCCTCAATCTGGACAGTGCCGTTCACCCCTTTTTTTCCCGTAAAAAACAGGGACTGATTAAGGCTCGGCGATGCGAATACGAAGGCTGATGCAATCGTAATGTTGCCGCCATTGTTTCCGGCGCTTGTGTTGATTATGCCATTGTTAAGAACCACGAACTGCGGGTCAATTGTGACGTTCCCGCCGTTGTTTCCCGCTGAGGCGTCCAGTTCGCTGTTGAGCAGGTAAACCAACGCGGGCGATTGCAGCTTGATATTGCCGCCATCCTGGGCCGCATCGGAAGTAATTTGGCTATTCAGAATGCGAATATCGCCGGCGGCAGTGACATTGATGTCCCCGCCATTGTTGTTGAGGGCCGAGACGCTCAACGAGCTGCGATCATCGAGCGTGATGCCTTGTGTTGTGCCGATAGTAATCCCGCCAGCCTGCCCGCTCACGCTGGAGCACTGGATCGAGGCCCGATTTTGAAGGGTCAACTCACTGGCGCTGATCGTGATATTGCCTCCGTCGCTATCGCCCTTGGTGGAGGCAGAGATGTCAGCACCGTTCAATACCTCCAGCGATCCTGCGGTGATGACGATATTGCCCGCCGGAGAGCTTCCGACGATGCCATAGGGGTTGCCTGCTGTAATCTCGGCGTCTCCGGGCGAGCCGTCGGGTTGTTTCCCATCGATCACCATCGACGTTGTAACCGTAAGATGAATATCCCCTCCCGGGCCGAGGCCGAAAGTCTGTGCATTAATCGCAGATG
>CAZAQZ010000480.1:2351-2748 GCA_964487175.1 uncultured Verrucomicrobiota bacterium
TCTGGATTTGCATCGTGTCCGCCATCACACTGATGTTGCCGCCACCGCCTGTGCCCTGCGTTTGCGCGCCGAGTTCCGAGCCATTCGATAAAGTGATTACGCGAGTCTGGATGCTGATGTCGCCTCCCTGACCGGAACCAAACGTCATCGCTTCGATCCCGCCCTGGTTATCCAACTGGATGGTGTCCGCGACGATGTCCACACTGCCCCCCGCTCCGCCGCCATCCGTGGTCGCCGAGACCTCGCCGCCGTTGACGATCTGCATAGTGAGCGCTCCACTGAATGGCCGGATGACGATAGTGCCAGCGTTGCCGCCATTGGGGTCGGTTGAAATGGAACTAACAGCGATGCCGGTTTGCAAGGACGCGCCTTCGGCGTTGATATGAATTGTGTCGGC
>CAZAQZ010000481.1:0-2748 GCA_964487175.1 uncultured Verrucomicrobiota bacterium
GACTGTGGTTCTGCAACTGCGTGTCCACAGCAGACGCGCCTCCCAACGCTGGCTGTGTAGCTGTTCCCATAATTTATCAGAACTGCTCCCCCTTCTCCCATTTCCCCAAATGGGCTCCTTCTTGTTGCTACGTATTAACACAATTGACAAAAAAACGTCAACACTTTCGATGTTTTTGGGCCAAAACGAGCGTTTTCCACCCCTCCCTTGTCCACCCCCATATCTTTGCCTCCAAGCCAGTTTACTTCTGCCTTCCAAGGTTGGGAACACTCGCGTTTTCAGTTCAAAGGATTGGCTTACGTAAAATCTGATTATCTCGCCTTGTCACTCACATCCGAAGTCATCTTTTGGCGTAACCTCCGGCTGTGATGAGTTATTTCAGTCCCGCCGATAACAGCAACAGAATTGGTGGCTAAAGGCTAGGCCGGTGGGGACGCAGGCTCGGGCTTTCTGTCCTTGGATGATTTTTCCCTGGCTTCCTTCTCTTCCAGATCCTTCACGTATTGATCCCGCACGTGCTTGAGGGTGTCATCAAGGCGGTCGAGCGTTTTGTCCAACAGCTTGTAGCTGATGGTCAGCGCGGGCTCGATGCGGATGGTGCGCGCACTCAGTAAGGTGCCGGCCACCAACACGCCGCGTTTGAACAAGCCCGCCGCAATGCGATAGGCGATGAATCGGTCGGCAAACTCCAGCCCGATCAGCAGGCCTTTACCGTGCACATCCTTGAGAATTTCTGGATACCGGGCCTGTCGCGCCCGCAACTGATCCATCAAATACGCCCCTTTCTCGGCCGCCTGCTGGGCGAGATTCTCTTCGAGCAACACGTTGATCGCGGCGATTCCTGCGGCACAGGCCAGCGGGTTGCCCCCGAACGTCGAACTGTGCAAGAACGGGTTTTCCTCAAGCACCTTCCAGATCTTGGGCGTGCTCATGAAGCAACTCAGCGGCATCACGCCGCCTCCCAGCGCCTTGCCCAGGCAAAGGATGTCCGGCACGATATCCCAATGTTCACAAGCGAAATTCCTGCCCGTGCGCCCCATGCCGGTCTGGACTTCGTCGAGGATCATTAGCACTTTGTGTTCGTCGCACAACTCACGGACGCGTCGCAGGTAATCATCCGGCGGAACGATCGCGCCCGCTTCACCTTGAACAGGCTCCAGAATGACAGCGGCGATTTCGTCCCCCAACGAACTAAGCTTGCGCAGCTCGCGCTCCAAATCCTTGGCGTCACCGAAGTCAACGAAATGAACATGGCCCAGCAGCGGTTCGAACGGCTTGCGGTACACGGCGCGTCCCATCACCGAGAGCGAGCCCATGGATTTTCCATGGAAACCGCCGGTCGTGGAAATGAACCCCGACCGTTTGGTGTACAACCGGGCCAGCTTCAGCGCGCCTTCCACGGCATCCGTGCCGTTATTGATGAAAAAGCAGTCCTGCAAATCGCCGGGGGTGAGTTCGCCCAGCAATTCGGCAAGGTAGCCGCGCAACGGATCGAGCAGTTCCTGCGAAGACAGCGGCATGCGATCCAACTGGGCTTTGACAGCCGCAACGATCTTCGGATGGCGGATGCCCATGTTATACACCCCAAAACCGCCCAGGCAGTCGATAAATTCGCGGCCCATGATGTCCTCAATGATCGAGCCCTGCCCTGTCCATTCGATGGCGGCAAAATCCTCTGCTTCCGCGACCGATTTGCGATAGTGGAGGAAACCACGGTTGAAATAGTCGTCGAAATTCTCCAGCGTGTGCTTGATGATCTGGTTCTTGTCTTCGCGGTCGAGCTTCCTGCCGCCCGAAACGGCCTCCAGATACTCGGCCGATTTAAGGCGCAACTCTTCCGTCTTCGACGGCGCTTGTTTTCCGGGAAAACGGGACACTGCAGGCGCGGCTTCCCGTTCCGCAACAGCGGTCGAAACCTGATTCTCAACATCAGTTTTTGGCATGTCGAGCATGGCAAACCTCGCCCCTGCGGGGCAATTATAGGATAGCACAGCTGGAGGCCAGGGGCCAGACGGCGGACGCAAGCACCCAATCTCCAAGGTGTTGCAGCGACGGTTGGACTGCAACTGCCCGTTTACTTACCCTTATTTGCGCTGCCTGCGATCTGCGCCTTCATTTCGGGCGGCTCGTAGACTTCCTTGATAACTTTGTCGGCTTGCAGAATCTGGATGCCGTAACCGAAAAATTTGGTGCCGGAATCGCTGATGGTTCTCATTCCATCGCGGTGGGTCATTGCAAATGCGCTTTCCACCTCTTTCGTATTCACGATCTGCTGGCCGAAGGGCGGTAATGAGAGAGCGCTGGAATCAATCACGCTCAGCGTGATTTCCTTGGTTGTCAGGTCACGGATCGCCAGCCAATACCTGAGCGTCAAATCGGGCTGTGCGCGTCCCAGGACACTCTTGACGGTGATGACCATGTGCATGTCATTTGTGGAAATGACCCAGGGACGCGGGGGCTGGCCAAGCTTCTTGATTTGCTCAATCTGGATGGTGACAGGCGAGACTTGGGCTGACAACGAATGGGGTATGAATACCCCCGTGCAAAGGACGCTCATCCAGACAACCGGGAGCAGCCGAAACCGCGTTTTCATTAATGGTCAAACCTCATAAGAGACGGTGCTCTTTTCGATCAAGGATCCTCCGCTCAATCGCCCGTCCAGCAACACGCCGGTTTCTCAACAACATTCAGAATGGTGGAGGCGGTGGGAGTTGAACCCACGTCCTCTGCAAAGCCAACGCGTGCGAC
>CAZAQZ010000482.1:0-2738 GCA_964487175.1 uncultured Verrucomicrobiota bacterium
AGGAATTCCGTGTGTTCATTTGTTTTGACGGACAATTCTTTCATGGCGAGGCCGGCGTGTTACTCTAAAGTCTTAAACGGGTCTTCGTCCTTCTCAGGATAAAACACAAAGTCGCCCTTGATGTGCACCTTCTGGGTATAGCTGTTGTCTTCCGTGCGCGCGACAATGTCCAAATCCATGTAGGCCTTTACATTGTTCGTCACAACGCTCCTTACGATCAGGATGCCCTTGTAATCCTTGCCTTCGGAACTGGGGCCGAATCGCGTGATGAACACACGCGGCGTCACCTGCTCCGACGGGATGGTGAGTTTCCGGTTCAAGGGGAAATTCCTCAGTTCGAGCACGAGCAATTGGTCTTCATCAATGTCGGGCCCATTGAGGATCGAATCCACATGACGGCTGATCCGTAGAACCAGATGACTGTGCTGCGTGTCGTTTGGCGACGATGGACCTTCCATCCGAACAAACGTTGCACCGGTTAGCGCCGCGTGGGAGCAACCGGATACAAGAGCGAGACCAATCAACAGAATCGCGGTATGAGGTTTCATGATGAGGTATCGATTGAGTCTCCACTATGGTATGAAATGTCGCCCGCCACAAGTGAAACGAAGAATTTCGCCACTTCCCCGGGCGTCTTCAACGTCCGCGGGTCTTCGTTCGGATAAGCCATCGCGCGCATCGCCGTCCGCGTGCCGCCGGGATTGACGGCAACGACGTTGACGCCGGACTCCCTGACCTCATCGGCCACGCTTTTGGTGAAACCCTCGACGGCCCACTTGCTGACGGCGTATGGACCCCATTTCGGCGCGGCACGTTTACCCGCGCCCGAGCTGATATTGATAATGAGCCCGCTGCGCTTCGGGATCATCAACTGCAATGCCGCGCGCGTGCACAGAAAGACGCTTCGCACGTTGGCAGCCATCGTGGTGTCCCATTCCTCCGCCGTCACCTCAATGATCGGTTTGCGCGGCGTCAGGATGCCGGCATTATTGATCAGCACATCCAACCGTCCGAAACGTTTGCGAATGCCGGCGAACAGCTTCTTCACGTCGGTCTCACGGCTGACATCGCAACCCGACGTGCGCGATGCGCCGACGACCTGCGCGCCTTCCGCGGTGAATGCCTCTGCGACCGCTTTGCCGATGCCCCGGCTTGTTCCGGTGACGAGAATAACCTTCCCGTCCAGCCTGCCCATCACACAAACCTCCTCAAAATGTCCACCACTTCGTCATCCGTGACCTGGTTGAAATTGCGATAGAATTGCCCGACGCCGCCAAATGATTTGGGGGTGAGCAGGCAAAGGATCTCGTCAACTTCCTTCATGGCCCCGATGGTTTCCACGGTGTGCAGCGCCGCGACGGGAGCCGCGACGATCAGGCGATGCGGCGTTTCCAAAGCAACCGACTGCACCGCGGCAATCATCGTCGCCCCGGTGGCGAGGCCGTCGTCCACGATAATGGCCGTCATGCCGGCAGGGGTGATCCGGGGTTTGAATGAACGATACCGCCGGCGCTGTTCCCCCATTTCGTAACGGCGCCGTGAGAGTTCCATTTCGATATACGTCTTGTCCGCGCCGGTCGCCCGCGCCACTCCCTCATTGATGAACGGGCTGCCGTCTTCGCACACTGCTCCCAGTGCCAGTTCGGGATTTTCCGGCGCGCGCAGTTTCTTCACCAGCAACACGTCCAACGGGCAGGCCAATCGCCGCGCCACCTCGGCGCCGACCACCACGCCTCCGCGCGGCAGGGCAAGCACCAGCGGGCGGGACGGCGTGAGTTGCTCCAGCGCGCTCGCGAGTTGCTGGCCGGCATCAACGCGGTTGTTGAACATCGTGCGGACTACTTCTTTCCCGGTTGCGATTTCTCGACGCTGTTCTTGTAGGCCAGGATGCCCTCGGCAATGGCCTTGGCCAACTGTTCACGATACTCCGGCGTCAAAATCCTTTGTTCCTCGGCGCGATTCGACAAAAATCCGCCTTCGATCAGGATGGCCGGACAAGGCGCGTAGCGCAACACGTAAAACCGCGACCGCCGCACTCCCCGGTCCGACGCCCGGGTCGCCTGCAACGCCGATTTCTGAATGCAATGGGCCAGCCACACGTTGTCGTCGTCGAACCGGTTGCCGAGGGAACGTTCGTCGCCGCTCCGCCCCCCCTCGGAATGAGCGGCATTGGCTGTGGACGGCGTGCCTTCGGGAGCGAGGCAATAAGTCTCAATGCCGTCCGCGGAACCGCCGGAGTTGAAATGGATGCTGACGAACACATCGGCGTGTTTCGACTCGGCAAGACTGCAACGATCTTCCAGCGACACGGTGTGATCGGTCGTGCGGGTCATGATGACGTTCACGCCCGCACGCTGCAAATCGGTTTGGACGCGTTTCGCTGTGTCCAGCGTCATCTCCTTTTCGATTCCCGTGGTGCCGCGCGTGCCGCTGTCGCTGCCGCCGTGGCCCGGATCGATCACGATGGTGCGAATCACCTTCGCACGCGGCCGGCCGCCGTGGAACACGGGGTCGATTGTCTTGAGCACGTCCAGCGCCGAAACCCAAAGCTGGCCGCGCGCTGTCAGCACCGGAATGCTCAGCCAGTGCGTCACGCCGTTGAGTTTGATTTCGCGCTGGTCTTTTTGAAGGGCGATCTGCGCCGTGGACGTGTGATAATCGGCGCGGTCGCTGGAACCGCTCTGGTTGTGGCCGAGATTATAGAACCGGGCCATCTCGCCGACGTTCACGTATTCGCC
>CAZAQZ010000483.1:0-2737 GCA_964487175.1 uncultured Verrucomicrobiota bacterium
AGGCGGCGGTGTTAATGGGCACGAACAGGAACGCCACGCCGGCCCCCTGCAGAACGCGCGCCCACATCATGGTGCCGAAATCGACCTGCAGATTGAAGCGCATCATGTTGAACAGAGAGATTCCGACGACGAAGAAGCCGAACGCAATGATCTTGCGCGCCTCGTAGCGTGAGACGATATAACCAATCAGTGGCATCAACAGCATGATGGCGATGCCGCCCGGTGAAATCACCATCCCGGCCTGTTTAGCTGTATAGCCCATCAGCTCCTGGCAGTACTCGGGCAGCAGGACCGTGCTGGAATAAAGCGCGAACCCCACGGTGAACAGCATTACATTGCCCATCAGAAAGGTTCGATCCTTAAACAAACGCAGCTCCACGATTGGATCCTTCACGCGCCACTCCCAAATGAGAGTGAATGCCAGGCAGGTCAGGCTAACCACGGAGAATACGCGAATATACGGCGACTCGAACCAGTCGTCGCGCTGCCCCTTGTCGAGCACGAATTGCAGCGTAGCCAGCCCCAGGGCGATGGCGGCGAAACCGATGTAGTCGATCTTCACTCCTGCACGCTTTTTCTTCTTCAGGTAGGGCGGGTCAGAAATCAACCGCGAGGTCAGCAGCAGCGACAGAATGCCGATGGGCACGTTGATGAAGAAGATCCACCGCCAGGTATAGTTGTCCGTGATCCAACCGCCCAGCGTCGGTCCCAATGCCGGCGCAGCCACCACCGCCATGCCGTACATGGCAAACGCCATCCCGCGTTTGGCCGGTGGAAACGTGTCCGCCAGGATCGCCTGTTCGCTGGGCTGCAAGCCGCCGCCACCCGCTCCCTGCAACACACGGAAAAACACCAGCCACCCCAGGCTCGGCGCCAGCCCGCACAACAGGGAGCCGATGGTGAACAACGCCACGCAACTCATGTAAAAACGTTTGCGCCCGATCATCTCGGAGACCCATCCACTGATTGGCAGCACAACGGCATTCGACATCAGATACGAAGTCAGCACCCAGGTGCTCTCATCCACCCCTGCGGAAAGATTGCCCGCGATGTGCGGCAACGCTACATTGGCCACGCTGGTGTCCAGCACCTCCATGAACGTCGCCATCGTCACCACCATGGCGATGATCCATGGATTATGGGGTTGCTTCCAGAGCGCTTCGTCGTCGCGAACTGTCGCGGCTTCGCTCATCGTACTTTCACCCTGGGTACGACGGATGCCCCCAAGGGCAGCATCTGTTGAGAATCCAGTCCCTCATCGAACACGATTTTCACGGGAACACGCTGCACCACCTTCACGTAGTTGCCCGCCGCGTTCTCCGGCGGCAGGAGACTGAACTGCACCCCGGTCCCTGCCTGGATGCTGTCCACATGCCCCTTGAATTTATGGTGCGGATAGGCGTCCACCTCCAGCCACACGGGCTGGCCGGGCTTCATGTTCGTCAATTGGGTTTCCTTAAAATTCGCGGTCACCCACACGTTGGGTTGCACGACAGCCAGCAATGCCTGGCCGACTTGCACGTACTCGCCGTTTTCCACCACCCGGTGCGTTACCCAACCATCCTCGGGCGCGACGATGGTTGCATACGAAAAATTCAATTCCGCCTGCCGCATCGCCGCCCGGACCTGGTGAACGATGGCCTCCGCGGTCGGAATTTGTGCCTGGTCCAACCCGACCTGAGCGTCGGAAGCGTCCACCTTCTTGCGTGCTGCCTCCAGCGACGCTGCGGAGGATTGCGCAGCGGCGGTTGCCGCATCAACCTGCTGGCGCGAAACGGCGCGACTTTCGACGGATTGAAAACGTTCCAAGTCCGCCTGGGTGCGTTTGGCTTCGGCTTCGGCGACGCCGACTGCGGCCCGGTCCTGATCGGCCTTGGCGCGGGAGACGTTCAACTGCTGCTGTGCCTCGACGAGACGGCTTTGTGCCGCCGCCAGGTTGGCGCGCGCCTGCGCCGTGGCCACATCGTAGTCGCTCGGATCAATCTGCACGAGCGAGTCGCCCTTTTTAACGAATTGGTTGTCCGTGATGAGCACCTTCGAGACACGTCCCGCCACCTTCGGGCTGATCTGGATGGCGTGCCCGTCGATGAACGCGTCATCGGTCGTCTCATACGGGTGCACCGCAATGATGTAATACGCCGCCGCGGCAACAATCAGCGCGATTGCTATGACGAGTGCGACAGGCAGAAACCGGTTTCGGGGGCGGCCTTCCGTGCCAGCAGTCCGGGTATTCACCTCCGATGCCGGGATGGTTTCGGGTGGAGGAATGGTCGCATTGTCTGTTTTCATGACGAAGACCTCATCTTACTTCTAACTGTATTTTCAATTGCTTCAAGGCCGCGAGTGAGAATTCCGTGATGTGGGCGGCCAGGGTGTCAATGTCTTTCGGGTTGAACTTCCACTGAGGATACAGCCGCACGATGACCGGGCGGGAATGATGGTAAAACGCCCACTGAGACGTGATGCTCATTACACACAGACGCACCAGCTCTTCGCCGGCGTTCGGTCCGAGGATTTCGCGGACACAGGCGTGCAGCTGCTTGAGGCGCGGCTGGAATTCTTCTTTCACGAGCGCATCCAACGCTTCCGTCGGCTCGATCATCTCGCGCGAAACAAGCTTGCCGTGCCAGGCCAACCGGCCTTGATCGAACACCATGCGCAACCGGGCCGCGACGATCGCGCTCAACAGCGTTTCCGCATTCTCAAGTGTGACGGGTGCATCGGGCAGCCGGTATTG
>CAZAQZ010000484.1:0-2707 GCA_964487175.1 uncultured Verrucomicrobiota bacterium
ATATTGCTTGTCCCTGAACTTGAGAGGTGGGCCCAACAAAGAGGGTCAAAGCAAAAGTAGTGAGAACTGCAAAAAGGATAGTTCCTAGATTCAAAAAGGTTAACTCCCGCTCGCTGCCTCGCATTTCAATCTTCATCGCCTATTACCCGAGCCCTTCGCCCTATCTGGTAGAGCCTACCCAGCCATCACCGTTTGCCACTTCCCATACCCGATCGTCACCAGTATTTCCTAACGCGGCAATTCTAGTGGATTCACAAATAATGTCAAGTACTAGTTTTGTTACTTTTTGGGTTTAAATGGGTTCCGTCCTTGTAAAAGTCGATTGCACGAAAATCAATCTGTCTCTTAAATACGTCCACCCGTTCGACTTGAACCCGTAGTCGGTCTCCGATCTGGATAATCTTCTTATGTCGCTTACCTACAAGCCGTTCCCGCTGCTCATCGTAGTTGTAAAAGTCGTCATCCAAGGTGGAAACGTGAATAAGCCCTTGTACGAGGCTGTCAGTCAACTCTACGAAAATACCAAAATTTCTCACTCCTGAGACTACAGCATCCAGCGCGTCCAGCTGCCCTGTCGTCAGTTGTTGGCGGAAATACTCCATCTTTTTCAATTCGACCGACTCCTCCTCTGCCTCGTCTGCGATGCGTTCGGTGTGGGAAGTGTGATCGGCTATCTTGGTTAATTCTCCCAGATCATACCGTGTGCGTTTTCCGGCCGGCGCCGACATGCTGCTGAGAACGCCGAGTAATGTCCGGTGCACAACGAGATCCGCGTACCGTCGAATCGGTGACGTAAAGTGCGTGTAATACTTTTTCGCGAGGCCATAGTGACCGACTGGCTTGGGTGAATAACGCGCCCTCTTCAGCGACCGCAGCAGCGCGAGATTAATTGCATACTCATCCGGTTTGCCTTTCACGGCAGCCAGCAATCTCTGCAGTTCGCGCCTGCTGGTAACATCACCGACTTTATGGCCGAAACTTTGTGCGTATTGGCGGAAGTCGCGCAGTCTCTCGAGGTCCGGGTCCTCATGGATGCGGTAGAGGCAGGGAATCTGCAGATTGCAAAGATGCCGCGCCACGGCCTCGTTGGCGATCAGCATGAACTCTTCGATGAGTTGATGCGAGATATCGTTTTCCACTTTCTCGATGGCGATCGGCTTGCCATTCCTGTCGAGCCGCACCTTGACCTCTGGAAAATCCATATTGAGGGCACCCTGGGCGAACCGCTGCTGCCGGAGTTTTTCCGCCAAGCGCCACATCTTTTTCAGTTCCAGTGTCAGTTCATCTTGGTCATTGCGCGACTGCAGCCGCGCAAATGCCTCCTTATATGTCAGCCGGTGGCGCGAGCGGATCACGCTTAGAAAAAACTCCACCTTTCGGGGGGCAAGCTTGGAGGTGAACTCGATCACGCATGATTGCGTCATGCGGTCCTCCCTGGGTCGAAGACTGCAGACGCCGTTGGACAGTTTTTCGGGAAGCATCGGCACCACCCGGTCGACGAGGTACACGCTGTTGCCCCGCGCATACGCTTCCCGGTCGAGCGCGCTTCCGGGCCTTACGTAATGGGACACGTCAGCAATGTGCACGGCCAGCCGCCAGCCGCCGTCGGGCAACTCGTCCACGTTGACAGCGTCATCGAAGTCCTTGGCGTCATCGGGGTCGATGGTTACCACGAAGTGGTCGCGAAAATCCATGCGCTGCTTTAGGTCTGTTGAAGGAATTGACTCCGGGATCTGCTGTGCCTCATCGATCGTTTGCGGCGAGAACTGTGTCGGCAGTTGATACTTGCGGAGGATGGCGAGAATGTCCACGCCGGGTTTCGTCGCCGGGCCGAGCACCTCGACTATTTCGCCTTCGGGATTGACGTGGCGCGACTTCCATTCGGCAAGCTTGACGACAACCTTGTCGCCCACCCGGGCGTTGGCGACGGGTTTGGTATAGATGTCCTGGAGCATCCGTGGCTCGTCGGGAATAACGTAATAGAAGCGCTCGGTCTTTTGGAGCGTCCCGACAATTGTTTCACGTGCGCGCTCCAGGATGCGGATCACGCGTCCCGACCGCTTTTGCTCGGTCTTGAATTGTTTCGGCTCGCGATTCAGCCGCACAACAACCTTGTCGCCGTGCATCGCCACCCAGGTATCTTCCTGTCCGACGTAGATATCGCCGCCCGCGTCGCGTTTAGCCGGTTTGTCCGCGTCCGCAGCTGGCTCGGGAATGACAAAGGCAAATCCCTTCTCGTTGAACGTAATGCGTCCGATGACGAGGTCCGCTTCCTGCGGCAACACAAACCGGTCGGTACGGACGCGCACGATTTCGCCTTTCTGCAGCATGTCCTCCAACTCGCGCCGAAAGTCGCGCCGCTCCGAGTCGTTCAGGCGCAGCTTGGACGCGATTTCAGCGCGCCGCAACGGATGATAGTTCGGCGACGCGAGAAGGGTCTGGATTTTGGTGCGGATGTCCATTAGATTCGCGCTCGCAAATTACCATGACCAGCACACCCCACCAATGAAAAAGTTCTTCGGCACGCTCTTTTCCGTCGTTCTGCTCGGCGCACTGGGCTTTTTGGCATGGCAAAACACCGAACTCCGCAAGAAAGTCGGTATCCTCAGCGAGACAGTCGCGCAGCTCGAAAAGGAGCGGCGCGAGCACGAGCTGAAGGATACGGCCGCTGGGAAGGCGGAGGTAAAACCGGAGGCGATCGCGGAAG
>CAZAQZ010000485.1:0-2699 GCA_964487175.1 uncultured Verrucomicrobiota bacterium
CACGATCCGCACTCGGGTCGCGTTCTCGAGGTGCTCACGACCGAGCCGGGCGTCCAGTTCTATACGGGAAACTTCCTCGACGGTTCCATCGCCGGCAAACGCGGTTGGGCCTACCCCCAGCACAGCGGATTTTGCCTCGAGACCCAGCATGTCCCGGATTCGGTCAACCAACCGGCTTTCCCGTCGATCATTTTGCGTCCCGGGCAGACCTACAAGCAGAAGACCATGTTTTGCATTGGCGCAAAGTAGCGCGTTGGAGAGGTCCGACGGCGGGCACTTCGACCAAAAACCCGTTGACAAGACAGTATGCATCTTGAATACGTTATTGCCCTGTGTTGCTGATGCGCCGCGCATACTATTGCCGGTTGGCCACCCTCCGGGCGACCGGGCGTGGAGCGCCGATTCCGGCTGCGGTGGATCAAGGCCAGTTACGGCTTAAATTCTTTCCGGGATGAGAATGACTGACAAGTTGGCAGTGGCGGCAGAAGAAACTGGCAAGATGGGGGGATTTGCGATAGAAGCAGCGGCCATGGATTTGCATGTGGATACGATTGATTGGAAGAGCTGGCGGCCAACGGAGTATGCGAACCTGTGTTTTGTCATCAGGGACGGACGCATCCTGTTGATACGCAAGAAGCGCGGGTTGGGGGCGGGGAAGATCAATGGGCCGGGGGGCAGGTTGGAGAAGGGCGAGACGGCGTTGGCGTCGGCGATTCGCGAGACGCAGGAAGAGATTGGGGTGACGCCACTTGAGCTTGTGGAATCGGGGGAGCTGTTTTTTCAGTTTCTGGATGGGTACAAACTGCATGTGGCGGTGTTTAGAGCGGGGAACTGCGTAGGGGAATTGATCGAGACGGACGAGGCTACGCCGATATGGACGGATCTCTCGAAAATCCCGTACGAGGAGATGTGGCAAGATGACCCACATTGGCTGCCGCTGGTGATTTCGGGCCGGAAATTCAGTGGTTTCTTCGTTTTCGAGGGAGAACGATTGCTCAGTTATAAGATTAACGTATGATGTTGGAGATTAGTCACTTGCGATGTTGTCGTAACATGATTGACGCAAATTCGCTTGTTTTTAATTGAACATCTGGTAAAAGCGGTGTGTCTTTACGGGAAAAATGATGAAATCACGAGTCAAGAAGATTAAGATTAACAAGAAGATACGGCGGTCGTCACCACTGCGGCGGATCGTTCGCGCTGCGCGCGAGCCGAAGGAACCCACCTTGCTTGAGAAAATCGCGCAAGTGACGGACGAATTGCAGTCACTGCGCAGCAAGCTGGCCAACGCGGGCGACGATCTCCCATCCGTGGGAACTCATCGGATCGCGGCGTTGGAGTCGGAATTGGAGCGATTGTGGGAATTGCGCCGTCAGGAGCAGGCCGCGCCATTGCGACAAACTGCTCTCTCGGAGGAAGAAGAGAAGGTTCTGGCTTTCCCGAGCGGCACTCGCGGTCGCAATTCCTAGACCTGCGGCTGATCGATCGAATTCTTCGACCTAAGTTCCCGTCCCGACGCTTGTTTTGATTTTGAAATCGCGCGGCAGAGGGGCGCGGATCACCACTGGCCTCTTTGTGAGTGGGTGGACGAAGTTCAGCTCTGCGGCGTGCAACATGAGACGTTCGCTATCCTTCGCGTTCCCGTACTGCGAATCACCAACCACCGGCAATCCATTGGACGCAAGGTGGATACGGATCTGATGCGTGCGACCCGAGCGCGGGCTCACCTTTAATAGACTGAGCGGGCCTTCCTTCGCGACGACTTCCACATGGGTGTCGGCCGGTTTACCACGCTTGGCGTCGATGACCATGAGACCGGTGATTCTCGGATGCGGAGCGATGGGCGACGAGATGTCGAACGGTTTCGGTGGCGGGTTGCCCGTGACCAAAGCGTAGTATGTCTTCTGGATGTGTCTCAGGCGGAACAACTCGCTGAGCGACATGAGCGCGAATCTCGATTTTGCGAGCAGCAGAACGCCGGTGGTCGGCGCATCGAGCCGGTGAACATTCTTCAGATAGCGCAACCCTCTGTGAACGGCCCAGTAAGCGCGATGATCGATGCCAGACTGCAAGAGGTGCATCAGATTGCGCCGCGTGCGCTCCCAACTTTCCTGGCAGACGAGAAGCCCAGCCGGTTTGTTGACGGCCAGAATCCATTTGTCCTCAAAGAGCACCTCGACGTCAAGATTCCTTCCGAGGTGAATGGTGTCAACGGCCCGTCGATGCGGGGAACGCTCCGTCGAGCGGTCTCTCCGTGGGCCGCTATTGTGCGTGAAGCTTCTGCCACTCTTCAAACGTAGGCTCCTTCGCAACAGTGTAGGCCGGACGGCCGTTCAACTGCTTGGTTTCCGAGGCGTCAACGCGAATCAACGCACCTTCCTCGGCGGGCATGGAGTAATTGAGTAGCACGACCGCTTCTCTTGTGGGCTGCCACAAGCCGAGGGTGGCGCAGAAAAGGAGCGACGCGACCCAGCGTGACAGCTTCATAAAGGCGGCGTATTGTCCCGTGGGTTGATGGTTACGCAAGACGGATCACCGCGCGCACAAGTTTTTCGATGCCCTCGGCCGCTTCCCTGATGTTCTTGGCGAGCATGTAGGCGGGTGTGCTGACGAGTTTTTGCTCTTCATCAACCACGATCTCAGACACAGGGCAGGCGACGTGTTGCGCGCCCATCTTCTCGATATCTTTCGCCGTGTTC
>CAZAQZ010000486.1:0-2693 GCA_964487175.1 uncultured Verrucomicrobiota bacterium
GAGGCCAGCGTGGAAGCGGGGACATTAACTCCAAAGCGCAGCAACATATTGGCAACGCTCTGGATTGTGTACACGGGATTCTGATCGCCCTCGTTGTTCAGGCCCGTGACAAGGCCATAACCAACGATCTGGTTGTCCCTTGCACCGGCGACCATCGCGAGGTCTTTGACGCGCACGCCCAGTGCAAACCCGCCGGGCATTCCGGTCAACAACAGGACGATGACCTGGGCGAGAAGAACAAGTTTGCGGTGAATGGTTTTCATTAGAATGGACTGAATTTGTCCCACAGTTCCATGAACCAGCCTTTGCGCGTGCTGTTGGTGACTGTCCCCTTGTTGAGGATCTTGATCGTCGCATCGGCGACGTTATAACTGAAGATGGTGTTGTTGGCCGTGATGTCTTCCGGCCGCACGATGCCGCGCAGCACGATGTCCTGCTGCTCCCCGCCAAAAGCGGTGTGGCGTGTGCCTTCGATGACCATGTTTCGATTGGGCAGCACATCGACCACCCGCACCGGGACCTCAGCGACAATCTGTTCGCTGTTGTTGACCTGACCGGCGCCGTTGAAGCTGTGGGCCGAGTCAAATTTCAATGCAGGCAAGGTTCCGCCCTTGGTCAAAAGCCCGCTCGCTGCCGGACTGTACAGGAAAGCTTCCAGGGCGTCGTTGACCGAAGCAGCCTTCGATGTCTTGGTGCTGTTGTTCTTGGTCGCGGTGCTGTTTTCCTGCACCACGATGGTCAGGATGTCACCGACGGCATACGCCTTGCGGTCGGCAAACATCGACGGCGCCACCGGCTGGCGCCACAAGGAATCGGCGCGCACCGGGCCGATACCCAGCGCCGTCACCGCCATGACTTCAAAGAGAAACAGAGACCGTGCCTTCATCCTCCACCTTTCCGCGAAATTCGCGCTTGGACAGTAAATTGCGCACGCGCACCTGCTGGCCCAGCGATCCGTCTTCGAGCACTTCGACCTTCAAGGAAATCTCCATCGTGCCGTCCCGGGCCACAGCCTGCGCAATCTGGCCGCGGTGCACCAGCGTGCGCGGCCGCAAATGCCGCTCCATCACCGTGGCGCCGGCCGAAACATTCTCGGCCAATTCCAAACCAGACGGGTCGAGACCGCCCAGGTATGCTTCCCGGATGGTCAGCACGTCGCGGCGCTCGCGCAGGCAATCGGCGTCCGCAAACCGCTGGCCGCGTCGCAGCGGCGAGCGAGCAATCCACACATCGCGCCAGACGCGGGCCATCAGCGGCATCTGCCACAAACCCAGGTGCTGGTCGCCGGCGGACAATTCAAAACGAACGATGAAACTCGAGTTCACCCCGAGAGTCGGCACCTCGATCACCCGCAACGCGACTGGCGCGTTGGAGATGGTTAGCGGCGCCCATGTCCGGCCCAGCGTCAGGTCCAATTCGCCCATGTCGCGGACGTAATCGCGTTGCAGCGCGGTGGTGAGTAATTCTTTCAACCCCGGTTCGTCCAGCACATGCGGAGCGGTATTGGTCTCCACGGCTGTTCCGAAAGGCAATAGGCGCGGCGCGGCATTGGTGTCCGCCGCCGCATCTGCGGGGGGTAACGCGGAGGGCTCGGATGCGAGTGTTGAGAGGCCAAGCCCTCCGCGGGTGAGGATGACGAACGCCGTAATCAGGAAGATGCGATAAAGTTTCATGGGATCAGCGGCGCAGGTTGTTGCTCATTTGCATCATTTCATCGGCCGCCTGCACGGCCTTGGCGTTGATTTCGTAGGCGCGCTGCGCTTCGATCAAATTGACCATTTCCTGAACGACCGACACGTTGGACAACTCGAGGTAACCCTGCGCCAACGTGCCATAACCGTTGGTGCCCGGGGTGCCAAGTTCCGCTGCACCCGAAGCGGCGGTTTGCTGGTAGAGGTTACCGCCCATGGAACTCAGGCCGGCCGGGTTCGCAAAGCGCGCGAGTTGGATTTGAAAACTGGTGGTGCCGCTGGGCGTGGTGTAACTGACGGAGCCGTTGTTAGAGATCGAAATGTTGGTCGTGCCCGCCGGCACGGCTTGAAATCCCTGAATGGGCAAGCCGTCGCTGTTGACAATCCGTCCGTTGGAGTCGGTCTTGAGCCCGCCGTCGCGCGTATAGGCCAGGGTGCCATCGGGCATCTGTACTTCGAAGAATCCGTCGCCCTGGATCGCCAGGTCGAGTTGTCCACCGGTATTGCTCAGTTCGCCCGTGGTGAAAATCTTTTCTGTGGCGACGACCTGTGAGCCGTGGCCGATCTGGATGCCGGTGGGCAATTGGTTGCCGGACCCCTCGTCGCTGCCCGCGGCGCGCTGCGTTTCATACAGCAAGTCCTCGAACTCGATCTTGGTCGCTTTATAGCCGGTGGTGTTGACGTTGGCCAGATTGTTGGAAATGACGTCCAAATTGTCCTGTTGGGCGTTCATCCCGGAGGCGGCTGAGTAGAGGGCGCGAAGCATGGTGGATTAACCTTTTATGTCGCGTTGGGGTTGCCGAGCGTGCTGATTTCACTTCCCATGCGCTCGTCGTGCATCTGCAGCACGCGCTGGTTGGCTTCGTAATGCCGCATGGCGCTGATCAAATGCGCCATCTCCGCGACGGATGAAACATTCGCGCCTTCCAAATACCCCTGCCGGATCATCGTGCTCGTGGAAGCGGGCGTCGGCACCAGGCTGGGATTGGTTGCCGCGAAATA
>CAZAQZ010000487.1:0-2680 GCA_964487175.1 uncultured Verrucomicrobiota bacterium
GTGAAAGCGCACTTGCCATATGCAAGAAATGGTAGGCAGTCCTCGGAGCACGCTTGGTAAATTCGATACTGTATGTCATGAAATTCAGCGTCTCGTTCGGTGAACTCTTTACAGCGTATCTGTCGATTTGGCGGGGATATTCCGCCGTGCTTGACGCTTGCGCCGCCAACTGACCGTGTGTTAGAGTCCGCTCGTTGCTTTTCAAGTCGGGACGTAGCGCAGTCTGGTAGCGCACTTGCATGGGGTGCAAGGGGTCGCGAGTTCGAATCTCGCCGTCCCGACCAATTTCTTTTCACACCATTAGATAGGCGGCAAATAACTCGCCAAACAGCACGCTGATTTCGATCACGTAGAGCAGGCCCGTTGCGGCCTGGTTTGCCTTCTCTTTGACGCTCCGCAACACAAACAAGCCGAGCACAAGTGGCAGGGCCAGCCCCCACAACACGCGCATCGCAAAGAAAAACAGGTTGGTACCTGTCGACCAGAGATTCGGGACGAATGTGTTTACCGCTTCCGGATCACTGTGGCTGAGCATCGACAATGTGAACATCAGCAAAAGGATACGAAGTCCCACGGTCGCAAGCAGGATTTGGGAAAATCGCTCGAGATGTTCGAATGAAAGCCGCCGCATGACCAGATACCAGTGGCCGAGGATCATGGTCACGTTGGTTGCGCCCAACAACAAGGTTCCCGCCAGTACGCCCGCGCTGAATAGATACGGCATACTGGTTTCGATGTGCCGCAATTCCAGCATCTTGTCGGCCATGGGTAAAACGCCGAAGATCAAACCAAGCAAAGCCGACAGAATGAGAAACACACGTCCCAAGGAAGGTTTTTCCAGGTAAAAGCTGCCATAGGCGATGGTCGCTCCGATCACCGTCAGGCCGAGGTACCGGACATCCGTCCACGCACTGCCAAGCACCAATTTCGTTAACATCAGTGCAATCGCGGCGGTTACAGCGCTGAGCAGGCTGTTGAACGTAAAAAAGCTGAGACGGATCTCGCGGGGTGACAACAGGCTCGTCATCAGCAGACTGCCGACGCTGAATTGAGCCAATACGATCGAAAGAACATGGATCAGTCGCACGCGGTCACCGAAAAAACACGGTGGCACCGCATCACTGGCCCACCGTCAGGACGGAATTGAACCCACCGACTCCGTCGGGAGCGTGGTCGGTGTTGTCGGGATCAGTCATCCATTTCCCATCGACAATAAACTTATACTGGTAATGGCCCGCTTTCAGCGGCACGCTGACAACCCAGTCGCCATTAAACGATTTGCGCATCGGCGTCGCCGTCTGGCTCCAACTATTGAACTCGCCCGCCAGATTGACGGAGCTGGCACCGGGTGCCTTCAGGCTGAATTCAACATTCCATTCATGTGCTGTGGACGGAGGCTTCGGTGGGGACGGTTGTGACGGAGCAGTTGACGCTGGTGGAACATTGGGTGGTTGCGGTTCGGGCGTGGACCATTGCGGAGTCGGTTGTGGTTTGGGCGCCTGCGGTTGGTTCTTCGGCCAAAAGACTGTCACAAGCGCTGCAATCACGGCCAGAAGCACGATACCCCCCACGATCAAAGGAAGTTGTGTCCTTTTGGGCGGAGGAGCGGATGTGGGAGGGGGTGGCGTGAATTGTTCGGGATGCAGATTTACTCCGAGACGCTTTGCGGTGGCCTCTGTCTTGGCGTCCTGCAGATCGGCCAGCAGCGCTTCGTAATCCCGGTAGCGTAACAGGATGCTCTTGCTGAGCATCTTGTTGACGACCTGTTCGGTCTTAGCCGTGAGGTTCGGGTTTAAATCACGAAGCAGTGGCGGCTTTTCATTCAACCGTTTGGCTGCCAATTCATCCGGACTCTCAGCATCAAACGGCGGACGCCCGGTGAGCACATGAAACAGGGTGGCGCCCAAGCTGTACACGTCGCTGCGGTAGTCCTCAGCCCTTTGACCAACACGCTCGGGCGAAATGTAATAAGGGGAGCCCCAAATTTCCGCGGCCTCGGCTACTTCAACGTTGGCCAGTTTTGCCAGCCCGAAATCCAGCACCTTCGCGCCGACCTCATCGGCAACCATGATGTTGGCCGGTTTAATGTCACCATGAATCATCTGATTCTTGTAAGCGGCCTTCAAGGCTTCGGTGACATCGATCGTGAGTTCAAGGGCGCGTTCCTCATTGAGCGGGCCATCCTTCTCGATGATCTCGCGCAGGGTGCGCCCGTTGAGCAACTCCATGACGATGTAATATTGGCCGGAGTCCTCCCCGACGAAATAGATTTGGACGATGTGAGGATGGCTGATGGCTGCGGCGCTGCGCGCTTCGTGGAGGAAGTCGTCGAGGAACCGCTGATTGTTCGCCAGTTCTTCGCGCAGGACCTTGATGGCCACTTCGCGATTCAATGTCGGGTCGAACGCGCGGAACACGGAACCCATTCCGCCGCGACCGATCTCCTCAAGCAGGTTGAAGTGCCCCAGCTTTTGGCCAATTGCCATGCGCGTATTATAGTGATTGTTTGCCAGTGCGCAACACTCGGTTCACCTTGCCCCAAAACAGCGATTCGGCATAAACTGGGGCGTATGGACGGAATTGCCCAGAACATTCAGCAAATCCGGCGGCGGATCGCCTCCGCAGCCCAACGGGCGGGCCGGCAGGCGGAAGACGTTCTCCTGCTGGCGGTGACCAAGAC
>CAZAQZ010000488.1:0-2680 GCA_964487175.1 uncultured Verrucomicrobiota bacterium
CGCTGGGGTAGGGGAACATGTCGAGGATGTAGAGCTTCTGCTTGGTGGAGTCCTGCTCGGCGCGAAACGTCTTGTGTTCGGCCCAGTAGCGCTGCCACTTGGCCTCAATTTTGTCGAACGGATATTTCTTCCGGAGTTCAGGCATAGGAACTTGCGGACTATATCGGCACTCAAAACCGCTGGCAAGCCTTCGTGGGGTGGGGAATTTTGGATGAGAAATGATTTAGGAATTATCGCCTTCGCATACAGTGCGATTGGGCTTTATGAAAGGTATCTAATTCTCCATATTATGGCCCATGAGCAGAGTCCCGACAAATGTTTCGTTCGAGGAATGGGTTCGTCTTGTGTTCGAGCACCCTGTGGCTCGCGAAGAATGGTACTGGGCGGTCGATAGCGACACGTTTGAACGGGATCCGGTGCGGCTCGTTGCATATTCAACCCGCCTCTTTGAGGAGTCAGCTGTTGTGCTGGCACCATATACCGACGAACAGGTGGATCAAGGATTGTGGTTTCTTGTCGGATCACCCTCCGAGCTCGATGTTCTGGGTGTCGATGCCATTCCACTCCCGGATCGCCTTAACTGCATTCGTTCTATCTTCATCCTGTTTGAGCGGTGTTTTGCTGAACGTTGTACTCCATTTTTGTCACACATTGATGAACAAGGCGTGAGGCCGATGAATTCGATCTGTTTCATGTGGTGGGATCTTTTTTGGCATCTCTTTGCACTATGGCGGGATCCCGACTTTGTGCGCAAAATTCCAGAGCCGTACCGGTTGCAGGTAGCCAACGAGAATGAGATTGATGAGGCCTGCATTTCTGTAATGGAGACAACTCTTGAACTTCCATCGGTCGCATGTCAGGAGAGCGCTCTTCACGGTCTTGGTCACTGGGGCGAATTTCAAAAAGAACGATGCCGTGGCGTGATCGCTTCATTTCTAGAGCGACATCAGGACGTGCGTCCAGGGCTTCGCAAGTACGCATTGCAAGCCCAAGAGGCGAACCTGTTGTAGCCACCTCGCTCTGTCGGGGCGCCTCCCCGCTCCCGCACAAAAGGGGTCAAAAAGGCAAAAAGCGGTCAGTTCCAAGTATTGACACATTTGCCTGTTTAGAAGGAAAAGCCGGTTGCTCGCGTGGCTTCATGGATCCATTTTCAACCGGTCGGCGATTCGTTGCAAGGGCATTGTGGGAGAGGCGAGCAGGGGGAACGACAGAGATCCCTCGACACGGTCGGGATGGCAGCGAAAGACGGAGCAATTCTGACTTAGAACTTGAAGCCGAGTTCTTTTTTGACCGCTTCCCAGCTCGTCCCAGCCTTGCCGGCGTTGCGCTTCTTCGCGCGGGCCAAGGCGCGGCGGTCATCCATGTCTTCCAACGCGTCGCGCAGTTGACGGAGCACGGTCTTGGCCTCGGCAATCTGCCGATCCAAATCCGGCAGTCGGGCCGAAGCGGTCTTGCGTTTTGCGCGGGCGATGCTCATTGGTAAATGTCCTTTCGTAGCCCAATAGTATAAACCATAATCCGTTTGCCCTCCAGCTCAAACAACACCCGGTAACTGCCCACGCGCAAGCGGTACTCGTTCTTGCTTCCCTTGAGCTTCTTCACGTCACCCTCGAAATCCTGCTGCAAGACGTGCAGCCGATAGCCGATTTGACGGCGAATATCATCGGGCAAGGCGCGCAGGGCAGCGCGCGCTTCGTCTTTGATCTCCATCTCATAGGCCATCGGCGCGGAGTATGCCAACGCGAGCCGGTCGGGGCAAGCCCGCGATTGATTGCGGGTACGTGTCCGTGGGGTCTACTCGCCACGTGTGACATTTGGATGCCGGAGCGTGTCGTGTGAGGATCTGACCTCAGGTTCCTAAATCGGCACTCAAAACCTCTGGCAAGACTTCCCCGAGGATTGGAATTATGGACGAGCGGTAAAGTCGCAGGTGATACTGGCTGTGATTTCTCCAAGAGACCGCTTCTACCAACGCGTCGTAGTGTCCTGAGTCGCGCTTCATGACACCACGCGCCGCAGCACGCGCACCCGCTCCCGGCCCTCGCGCCCGGCAAAGGCCACATCCGGCACATAATCATCCACGATTTCGTAGCCTTCCGCAAAGAGCGCCGACAGATCAGCCACGCTGAAAGGGAACGGAGGCCCCTCCTCACCCGGATCGAGAGCCGGATTGATAAACCACACCCCGATCAGCAAGCCCCCGCGCCGCAGCGTCAGGTCGATGCCGCGCCGGTAGTTGGCGCGCAGCGCCGGAGGCAGCGCGCTCATGCACGTGTGCTCCAGCACCACATCATAGGCGCCGCGCATCTCCTCCGGCGGATTAAATAAATCCCCCGTCACGAATCGCTCCGCCAGCTGCGGATACAGCGCGCGCGCCTCCGCCACCCCCGTCGGTGCGATGTCCAGCCCCGTCGCATCCAACCCGTGTTCCACCGCCAGCGCCACTTCATGCCCGCGACCACAGCCCGGCACCAACACGCGCCCACGCACCGCATGACGCTCCAGATACTGCTTCATCGCCGGGGCCGGCGCGCCCTTATCCCAGTACACTTCACCTTTTTGATACATTTCATCCCAGTTCATGTGCTCATCCAACCACGATCGACTTTACCAAACGGTACTTTTTCCAACTCCTTTGGTGTCCATTTTAGAAAAGGGCCCGGTCAATGGTATTGTCATA
>CAZAQZ010000489.1:0-2657 GCA_964487175.1 uncultured Verrucomicrobiota bacterium
AAAGTCGTCCCCTTGGACCTCGTTGACCTCGTACCAAATTGCGTTTGTAACACCCTGTTCTGCAAGAGATTCCTTATCAGTAAGCCGGACGACGGGGCGGCGGAAACCCCAGAACTCGTCGCTCGTGGTCTCGAGCAGGGCCTTGTTCACCCGGAGGCTCACAAGTTCCAGAATTCCAAGCTCATCCGAATGGTGCTGGCCCCAGGAAATTTCGCCTTTGGAAGTTTTCAGGTCTTCCAATCCCTGTTTCGAGGTCGTATCAATGAAGTCAACCCAGAGGCCGTATGGTCCGACGATGGACTCTAATGGTTTTAACACCAATGAGATGCGACTGTAATTCCAATCCTTGTCGGCGTACTGTGCGAGGGCTGAATTGAGCCGGTCAACAAAGGCGGCCAGATCTGGCGGTTGTATCGTCTTTTGGGAGGTCATGGGAGGCGTGTCGGGGGGTCGGATCGATGAAAAATAGTGGTTGCAAAGATGGGAAACAAGATATATTCTTGGCCAGTTACAGATTCAGGAGTTTGCACGTTCTTCAGAGGGGTTCCCCACCCCCACCTCCTTGGCGTGCAACTCCTGAATCTTTTTTTGCACGCCATGCTTGCCTTTGCCATGTTGTTCACCTACAAGTGACTCAAGGATAGACCAAGGCGTGGGATTCTCAATCCGAAACTGCTAGAGAGGCCATCATGGGGCAGACTTTCGACGACATAACAAAAACCATCGGTCGCACACCGTTGGTGCGACTACGTAAAGTTACGCGGGGGCTGGAAGCTGAAATCGCCATCAAATGCGAATTCTTCAACCCGCTGAGTTCGGTCAAGGACCGCATCGGGGTGGCAATGATCGAGGCCGCCGAACGGGAAGGCCGTCTCGACAAAGACACCGTTGTGGTCGAGCCGACCTCCGGCAACACGGGCATCGCCCTGGCGTTTGTTTGCGCCTCCAAGGGTTACCGTTTGATCCTCACCATGCCCGACACGATGAGCTCCGAACGGCGGATTCTTCTTCGAATGCTGGGGGCGGAGCTGGTTCTCACACCGGGCGCGGAAGGCATGCCGGGCGCGATTCGCAGGGCTGAACAGATCGTCAAGGAAAATTCGAATTCCTACATTCCGCAGCAGTTCAATAATCCCGCCAACCCGGAGATTCATCGCCGCACCACGGCGGTCGAGATTTGGGACGACACCAACGGTCACGCGGACGCCATCGTGGCGGGCGTCGGCACAGGCGGCACGATCACGGGCGTTGGGGAAGTCATGAAGAGCAAGAAGCCGAGCTTCAAATGTATCGCCGTCGAGCCGGCGGATTCACCGGTCATCAGCGGCGGCAAACCGGGCCCTCACAAGATCCAGGGCATCGGTGCGGGATTCATCCCCAAAGTCCTCAACCGCGAGATCATCGACGAGGTGCTCACCGTGACCAACGACGAATCATTCGTCATGGCCCGGCGGTTGGCGAAGGAAGAGGGGATTCTGTGCGGGATATCGTCGGGCGCGAACGTCTGGGCGGCCATTCAATACGCCAAGCGGCCGGAAAACAAGGGCAAGCTTATCATCACCGTGGCGCCTTCCACGGGTGAACGCTACCTGAGCACGCCGCTCGCTGCCGAAGCCCGGGCGGAAGACAATAAACCCTGACCGAAGAGCGGAATGGTGGCGCATCACCTTGCTGTAGCGGCGCTCTATGAGCGCCGAAATTCAAATGGCGACAACAATCCGGCGGTCATAGACCGCCGCTACAGGGTTGAACCTTACATGTTTTAGCCGAAACTCCAATCGATGAAAAAAACCGCACTGCTGTTCGCAGGACAAGGCAGCCAGACCGTCGGCATGGGCCGCGATCTCTGCGAACGATTCGAAGTGGCCCGGAAGTTATTTGCCCGCGCCAACGAAGTGCTCGGGCGCGACCTCCAGAAGATTTGCTTTGAGGGACCGGAAGATGTTCTCACCAAGACCGACAACGCGCAGCCGGCGATTTTCCTGACGAGCATGGCCTGCCTCGCGGCGTTGAAGGCGCAACTGCCCGATTTGAAATTCGATGCCACCGCGGGATTGTCGCTCGGCGAATTCACTGCGCTGACCGCAGCCGACGCGTGCAGTTTCGACGATGGATTGCGCATGGTGCAGATGCGCGGGCGTTTCATGCAGGAAGCCTGCGACGTCACCGACGGCGGCATGGCATCGATTCTGAATCTCGATGACGCGGTGCTGGCGGAAGTTTGCCGCGAAGCCGACGTGGACATCGCGAACCTCAATTGTCCCGGCCAGATAGTCATCTCCGGCCAGAAAGACAAAATCGCCAAAGCAGTCGAACTCGCCAAGGCGCGCGGCGCCAAACGAGCGATCCCGCTGGTGGTCGCCGGCGCGTATCATTCGCGATTGATGGAGACCGCCAAGAAGAAAGTTGCCGACGCACTCGCCACTCTCCCGATGCGCGAACCGAAGGTCCCGGTGGTTTCCAATGTGACGGCCCGTCCGGCGGCTTCTGTCGCGGAAGCCAAAGAATTGCTGGTTCGGCAGGTCGTGTCGCCCGTTCGCTGGAGCGACTCGATGCAGTGGTTGATCTCGCAAGGTTTTACGCGATTCATCGAACTCGGCCCCGGCAACGTCCTCGCCGGCCTGATGAAACGCATCAACAAGGACGTCGAGATGTTG
>CAZAQZ010000490.1:0-2654 GCA_964487175.1 uncultured Verrucomicrobiota bacterium
GCCCGCGTTCTGTTTGGTTGGTTTTGGCAAATTTGACAGGGTTTCGGCTTATTTCCGAACAAACCTAAATGACTCGGGGGCTGCGGGCTTGCAATTTGTGGCGCGCTGATTAGTCTTGCGGCACCGACGATGCACCGCGCGATTCGCTCCCTACTGAACGCACAGCAATCGGGGTTGATCCTCGTCATCCTCCTGTTGGGCTGCATCCTCACGTTCTTTGCCGGCTGGCACATCGACCATGCCACGGGCCGGCAGGTGAACAACTTCCTGAACTCGTACACGCTGATGCAAACCGCCACGGACGCGAGCTTCTTCGCCGTGATGGCCATTGGCGCGACGATGGTTATCATCTCCGGTGGCGTCGACCTGTCCGTCGGTTCAATTTACGCGTTGTCGGGCACGACGATGGCGCTGGTATTGCGCACCTGGCATCCCGCGGGCGGAGGGCACGCCGTGCTGATCGGTGTGACGTTGTGCCTGGGACTCGGCCTGTTGTGCGGCCTGATCAATGGCATCATGGTCGTCGGACTGCGCGTACATCCATTCATTATTACGCTGGGGACGATGTGGGCATTTCGCGGCGTCGCGTTTGTGACCAGCAAGGCGGAAAGCATTCTGGTGCCAGAATCGCTGACGGCGATCGTCAAAACCACATTGGGGACGGGCAAGGCACTGTATCCAGTCCCGATGCTCATCATGGTGGCCATGACCGCGCTCGGGGAAATTTATCTGGCGAAGACCGTGATGGGCCGGCACATTTATGCGATCGGCGGCAATGTCGAGGCAAGCCGGTACTCGGGATTGCGGCTGGGCCGTATCCTGATCGGCGTCTACGCGCTGGCGGGACTGACGGCGGGAATCGCGGCGTTCGCGGGGATCAGCTATTACGGTTCGGCCTCATGCGCGGATGCGACTGGCTATGAATTGTACGTTATCGCGTCCGCGGTCGTGGGCGGCGCGAGTCTGAGCGGCGGGAAAGGGAATGCAGTCAACGCCACGCTGGGCGCCATTCTCATCGTCCTCATCCGGCAATCCATTCGCACGCTGCATTTCGACCAAAACTACGAATCGATCATCATCGGCTGCGCAATTATCGTGGCGGTGGTGCTGGACCAGATGAACGCGCGGCTCGCAGCGCAACGCCTCGCAAAGAGCGCCGGAAGAACATAATGAATCAGGAGGAAACGAAATGATGACCCGGAAAACAATGGCAACCCTCACAAGCATGCTGTGTCTTGCGCTGTTGATGGGCTGCGGCAAGAGCAGCGAACAGACGCCCGCAACGCAAGCCGCCGCAAAACCCAGGACAATCAAAATCGCCATGATCGCTAAGAGTTCCACCAACCCCGTGTTCCTTTCCGCCCGGACGGGGGCGGAGGCGGCGGCGAAAGAATTATCGCAGAAATACGGCATCACCATCGTCATCGACTGGCGCACGCCGCCCACCGAAGACGGACAAATCCAGGCCCAACGGATCGCGCAGGCCGTCAACGACGGCGTGGACGCCGTTCTCGTTTCCTGCTCGGACGCCAGCAAGCTCACCGGCGTGATCGACGACGCCGTGGCCCGTGGAGTGCCGGTGATGACGTTCGACAGCGACGCGCCCGCCTCGAAGCGGTTTGCGTTTTACGGGGTGGACGACATCCACACCGGCGAACAGGTGATGGATGAACTGGCCCAACAACTCGGCGACAAGGGCAAGGTGGCCATCCTCGGCGGCAACCAAAACGCGCCGAACCTGCAGCACCGCATCGAAGGCGTCAAACGCGAGGCCGCGAAACATCCCAACATTGAAATCGTCGGCACGTTTTATCATCCGGAGACGCCGCAGGACGGAGCGGCGGAAGTCGTGCGCGCCATGAATGCTTATCCGCAAATCAACGGCTGGGCGATGGTCGGCGGCTGGCCGCTGTTCACCACGACGCTGCTCACCGATCTCGATCCCGCCAAGGTCAAGGTGGTTTGCGTGGACGCGCTTCCCGCTGAGTTGCCTTACATCGCCAAGGGCATCGCGCCGGTGTTGTTGGCCCAACCGACTTACAAGTGGGGATACGTGTCTGTCGAGACGATCATCGACAAGATTTATCTCAAGAAGGACGTGCCCGAGATCAACCGCATGGAACTCGTGCGCGTCACGCAAGACAACCTCGGCACGTGGGCGCGCCAGCTCAAGGAATGGGGTTTCACCGACGTGCCGGATGAATATTTGAAGTTGCCGTGACCAACGGTCAATCCATCGTCGAATTCAAGAACGTCACCAAACGGTTTCCCGGTGTCCAGGCGCTCAGTGACATCAACCTGACCGTTCGGCGCGGATCGTGTCATGCGCTGTGCGGTGAGAACGGCGCCGGAAAAAGCACGCTCGGCAAAATTCTAGCGGGCATCCACGCCCCGGATGAAGGAGAGGTTCGCGTTGAGGACAAGCCTGTCAGTTTCGCTGATCCCAGCGATGCCATGGAAGCAGGTATCGGCATGGTGCACCAGGAACTGGCGTTCTGCGAAAACCTGAGCGTTGCCGAAAACCTTTGCCTGGGCAACCTGCCTCGACGAGGCCCGTTCCTATCGCGCAGTCGGATGAATGAACGCGCCCGAAAGAATCTTGCCGCCATCCACACCGCCATCGATCCCCGCCGGCGCATTGGCGAATTGCCTGT
>CAZAQZ010000491.1:0-2645 GCA_964487175.1 uncultured Verrucomicrobiota bacterium
CTGCGGCCTCACGAAGCTCCCGCTCGATTACCACGCTCAACCGGATGAGGTTGCCTTTCATCAAGTAGTCGTTAGCACCCGCCTGCATCGCCCCAACGGCAATATCCTCACCAATCGTACCGGATACGATGATAAATGGCAGGTTGACGTCCTTTTGACGCACCATTTGCAATGCATCCAGCCCGGTGAATTGAGGCATCGCATAGTCAGAAATGACGATGTCCCAGGGTTGTTTCTCCAGGGCCATCCTGAGGTCACCGCGCTCATCCACGCGTTCATGGACCGGATCGAACCCGGCTCGGCGCAACTCATACATGATCAATTCCGCGTCGTTCTCGGAATCTTCGACCATCAATAGGCGTAAGGGCTTTCCCATCTCATCCCTCGGGTGGCAACGGGGCTTCGTTCAGGACCAGCCAATATGGGCCCAGTTCGCGAGTGTGCGCGATCGATTCATCGACTTGAATCAGCTCGGCCGTGCTGCGATAACACACCACTCCGATCGCGATGAGAATCGCGAGAGCCAGCCCGTGTCCGATCTTGGGCGCCATGTCGAGTGCGTGCGTTGTCATACTCATTCCCTCAACCTGCACACACCGTGCTCGTGTCCGCGAGAGAACGCGACCGCGAGTCTCTCCTGCCGACAAAACCTGCCAGCACATCAGGTTGTGGTCAACTAGGGGTACTGGGAGCCGCATTTTTCAGGCCGCGCGTGTGTAGGATAAGTCCGACTGGGCCGGGCAATCTGCAGATCGCGGTCCAGTCCGCTCAATACCCGCCGACCCTCGCCTTGACTTGCCCAAATGCTTCGGCGATATTCCGCACCGCCATGACGGACAAGAAACAAACGGGTTTAATGGAAAAGATCGTCGCGCTGTGCAAGCGGCGTGGATTCATCTTTCAGTCTTCGGAGATCTACGGCGGCATCAACGGTTTTTGGGATTACGGCCCGGCCGGTGCCGAGTTGAAGCGCAACATCAAGGACGCCTGGTGGAACGATATCGTCCGCAGCCGCACCGACGTGGTCGGCATCGACGGAACGATCATCATGCACCCGCGCGTCTGGGAAGCCACCGGTCACACCACTGCCTTCACCGACCCGATGGTGGATTGCAAGAAGTGCAAAGGCCGTTGGCGCGCCGACCAATTGCCCGACACGAAATGTCCCGAAGGCGGGCCGCACGAGTTTACCGAGGCGCGACAATTCAATTTGATGTTCAAGACGTTCGTCGGTCCGGTCGAAGACGGCGCCAGCGTCGCCTACCTTCGCCCTGAAACCGCGCAGGTCATTTTCGTGCAATTCAACAACGTACTCAGCGTCTCGCGCCAGAAGGTCCCGTTCGGCATCGCGCAGATCGGCAAGGCCTTCAGGAACGAGATCAATCCGCGCAATTTCACCTTCCGCTCGCGCGAATTCGAGCAGATGGAACTGGAATTCTTCATCAAGCCCGGCACCGATGCGGAGTGGCACAAGCATTGGGTCGAGGAACGGATGAAATGGTACGAGTCGATCGGCCTGCCTGCATCAAAGCTGAGTTGCTACACCTACACGAAGGAAGAACTTGCTCACTACGCCAGTGCCTGTGTGGACGTGATGTTCGAATTCCCCTTCGGCGTGCAGGAACTCGAAGGCGTCGCCGCGCGTGGCAACTTCGACCTGAGTCAGCACCAAAAGTTTTCCGGCAAATCGATGGAATACTTCGACGACGAATCGAAGGAGAAATTCATACCCCATGTCGTCGAGCCGTCCGCCGGCGTGGACCGCATCGCGCTGGCCCTTCTCTGCTCCGCGTACGACGAGGAAACCACGACGGACGACAAAGGCCAGACCGAGACCCGCGTGGTCATGCGGTTTGCACCCCGCATCGCACCGGTCAAGGTCGCTGTGTTCCCGCTGCTCCGGAATAAACCGCCCCTGGTCGAGAAGGCCAAGGAAGTGTTCAAGCTTCTGCAGCCGAATTTCACCACCGAATGGGACGACCGGGGCAATATCGGCAAACGCTACCGTTACCAGGACGAACAAGGCACCCCCTGGTGCGTGACCATCGATTTCGAGACCCTTGGCGAAAAGGGCCCCGAGCTGGCCGACACTGTCACGCTCCGCGACCGGGATAGCATGAAACAGGACCGCGTGAAGATCGCCGACCTCGTGCCGCTGATCCTGAAGCGGTTGCGCGGATGAACCCACTATGAGAAAGGGTTCAAGAGTAAGTTCTGTCCTGCTGCTTCTCCTGATGCAGTTCTTCTTCGCCAAGTCCGCCTACACCAGTGATGGCGTGGCAATCACCAATGGTCTTGCTTGGTTTTCCTCCCTAAAGATATCAGGAGACACCGTGACCATCTCCGACTATTTCGGACGCATTGGCTCAATTAAGCATAGCGGCCCGGATGTGGTTACGAACTGGGCGAATAATGTCAGTTGCCGGTTGGGTGATATCGTGCGCATGCAAGGCGGTCAAGAGAATGAGTATTGGGAGATTTTGGCCGTCAGCAATCAAATGGTCAAAGTGCATTATTTCGGGTTTGTTCGCGGGATTGGGTCAGTGGATGATGTGTTTTGGATTCCGGAATGCGATGACGGCTCATCCCCTAACAAACGGAACGCCTTACCGAGTCCGTAATGCGTCTCGCACGACAACAAAGAA
>CAZAQZ010000492.1:0-2644 GCA_964487175.1 uncultured Verrucomicrobiota bacterium
CTGGTAGAGACGAATCCGGGAAGAGTGCTTTTCCGCCAACTCGGCCAGCCCGGCGAGGATATCCAAGTCGGGCATGATCTTGTCCGCAATCCCGTGGTGCTGGACTTTGATGACAACGTGCTCGCCCGAGTGCAGCCGGGCCAGATGGACTTGAGCGATGGAGGCCGAGGCTAGTGGCGCGTCTTTGAAATGCACAAACAGGTTGCTCACCGGTTTGCCGAACTCGGCTTCAATGGTGGCCCGAACCGTGTCGGGCGGATCGGCCGGGGCGGCGGTTTGCAGGTGGGTCAGTTCCTGGGCCAACTCGGGGCCAACGAGGTCGGGCCGCGTGCTGAGCACTTGGCCGAGCTTGATGAAAGTGGTGCCGAGTTCGGTCAATGCCAGGCGCACGCGCTCCTCCATTTTGAGGTTGGGGATAGGCTGGCCGTCAACGCTCCGAATTCGATCCTGGATCCACGGGTGATTCAGGTCCTTGACCCAATCGGCCAGGCCGTACTGTGCCAGGACACTCATGATTTCGCCTGCCCGGTGGGCGTTGCGTTCCAATCGTGCCAACGCGTGGATTTTCATTCGAGATTGAATTTTAACGTGCATTTTCGCATCTGGCGAGAAGCCATTCCAACCAGCGGCCTGCCGATTGCTCCCTGTCCCGTATTTCGAGTCCTGTTCGGGGTCGATCCGAACCTGCGAACGTTTCGGTGTATACGCCTGAAAACGATTTTCTGCAACTGAGTTTCACGCAAGCACTTCGTGGCACTCTTGTTCGTGAGTAATATCAACTTCTGACATCTCGCGTCTTTGGTGTCCACCCTTCCTGCGGCTCACTTGACGGACCGCTGCGGAAATCGCGCGAACGAATTCCCCGGCCCCGGCATGATGCATCAGATATTGTTGTATCAGCGGTTTGGCGAGGGAAAGATGGGAGGGGTACAACAGGGACCGCGGTCAGCGCCCGCGGCTACAACGGACCGGGGTCGATGCACGGCGACGGAGCGCCGTGGCCACAGGGCGGAGACGACGCGGCGGGGAATCACATTCCTGTTGACAGGATGGTATGCTATGTGCATACTCTGGAGGATGTATATGGATGTATTGTGCATAGGGGTGCGGGGCGATGGCGGGTCCTTTTGTAGGACAACCGCTCCGGTTGTCGACTCTGGGGGCTGTTGGATTCCAGAGACAACGGCAAGCGGTCCACCTTCGCCAAGGCTGCGGCGGACACGGGCGCTTGCCCTACAAATCGGCAACGACGGGGGAGCCCCGCCCTCCAGGGGAAGGATGGGCGGAATAAACTGCCGGGTGAGGGCCCTTCGGAAGGTTACGGAAGCCTACGAAAGGCTACGGAAGGTATAAAATTATTTTTGCGCAGCCTTCAGAGAGCGACAAGCCGGCAGGAATTGCGGAGAAGAGTCGCAATCGTTCTTTGAAAATGACCGGGAGGGCGTCCGGGGACACAGAATGACCCGGCCAGTTAAGCCTAATTAAGGGATTTATATACAAAGTTACCCTTAGCCGTGTTTGTCCGAGTTCTGGCGTGGTTGGCCATGTTCAGCGTTTCTTTAGCGGTCGCTCAGGCGGTTTAGACGGGCGACTTGCTGTCTTGTGCTGTGCCCGCTTATCCAGCCCCTTGCCGTCGCCGATGGCCTCCAGAATCTTATCAAAGGCTCCCTTGATCGGCGGATGTATTTTCTGTGGCCTGCTCATGCAATCAATTCCTTGTACGGCAACTGTGTGCTTTCGGTCACTCGCGCCACAACGTCAGAGAACACGCTCTGCATGTGGACGGTGCGGCGATTGAAGCGGAAGGTGAATTCGTCAACGTACCGCTGCAAATGTTTCGGACTCATCTGGTGGTAGATACCATGATAGCCGCGCTTGAACAAGGCCCAGAAACTTTCAATGTTGTTCGTGTGGACTCCGCGCCAGCCGTAGCACACAGCATGGTCAATGGCTTCGTGCGCGAAATGAGAGTTCAATCCCTCATAAGACCTATGGGCATCGGTGAACACGACCGAACCCGCTTCAACGTGCCGATGGATTTGACTCTGCAACGTCTGGCCTTGTGTGTCCGGGATGCAGCCCGCTACGATGCGCCCCTCGCGCTCTATCATTCCCATGACAATCGCCTTGCCCTTGCCGCCGGTGCCAATCTTTTCGCGCTTGTTCCTGTGCATGTTCTTAGCGGAGCCGCCGATGTAGGTTTCGTCAACCTCGACAGTTCCAAAAAGCTGGCCCTTGTTTTGTTTCATCGCCTTTCGGATGCGATGATCCATGAACCAGCCCGTCTTTTGAGTCACCCCAACATGCTTGGCGAGTTGCACAGAGGAAATGCCCTTGCTGGTAGTCGAGAGAAGATAAATCGCAATGAACCATTTGCGGAGAGGCAGCTTGCTCTCACCGAACACCGTACCCGTCTTGATCGTGAAGTCCTGCTTGCACTTGGCGCAGCGATACCGCTTACCACCTGCAAAGGTGTAGATGGTCTGGTGTCCGCAGTGCGGGCAATACTCGCCATTGCGGAAACGGATTTTGGCAAAATGGTCGCGGCAGGTTTCCTCATCTTTGAAGTAGTCGAGGAACTCAGCCAGTGTATTGAACTCAAATGTTGTTTTCATTCTGGTAGCAGATTACCCTACGCTCTTAG
>CAZAQZ010000493.1:0-2637 GCA_964487175.1 uncultured Verrucomicrobiota bacterium
GCCCGCGTCGCTGGCGCGTCGAGAACAGTTGGGGCGAGGAAAAATGCGGCCGCAAAGGGTTCTTCGTGATGAACGACTCATGGTTTGACGAGCACATGTTCGAGATTGCCACCCGCCGGAGCGCCTTGCCCAAGCCGTTGCAAAAAGCGCTCAAACTCCCGCCCATCGTCCTGCCTCCATGGGATCCGATGGGCTCACTGGCGCACTAACGGCAGTGGGTGGATTGCGCGACCCCAATGAGGTTTAGAGACCGGCGCCCGCTCTCTCGCGGCCTGACGTCTGAGGGCACGGATGCGGCTGCGCCAAGTTGTTAGATGCTGTGCTGCCGCTCCCATAATAGTCTGACGCCTCGAAATGCCCACCGGAAAACCTGAAAGACCGCGTATGGAAATAGGCAATAGAAGATAATGACAATGGGCAAAAAACCCCGTTCATCCCTGGAAAAAAGCAGAGCTGAAAAGATCATGCGGTACAGGGCAGGCGCATCTTGAAGTGAAGGAAACACCTCAGGGAAAATAATCCGTCGCTCGACGAGGAAATCTCCAACGATGATGAGGAGGACTGGAAGGACAAGCAGACCAAAAGCGACGCAAAGTGAGAAATAAAGGAACTCACGCCGCATTGTTTGCTTGGCCACCTTCATAACATCTAACATTTATTACGGACCAAAAGCACCACCAATCCCGGTTGCCAATATTCGCTCCGCGTCAATTGAGTCCTCAGGGCAGATCGATATTCTCGATCTTGAACGGGATGGTCTTGATCGATTCGGGGGTGGCGAGGTAGATGAACAATTGCATGTTCGAGGGAGGCGTGTCCTGGAACCAGCAGGTGCGCTTCCCGTTGGTAGAATCGAAGTGCATCCACATCTGCCGTCCATAGGCGTCGAGGAACTCCATATCAGCCAGCCGATGGTTTGGGTCATCAACGGAAAAATTCAGGCCAAACCCGCGACCCTGTCTCCTCCCGAGCGGAATCCTGCGGGGTTGTTGTTGAGGCAGCGCGTCATCCGAGTTTGTCTGTGAAGCTTCCGGGCCGAGATAAACGATGGACACGTTTGATTGTTTCAATGCGGGATCGACGAGAGGTTGGCCCGGCTGGGGCATGAAATTTTTGATGATCACCATGCCGCCGTTTACCGGCGTCGGGTACAGCAACTGCGCCTCGCCTTCGAGGGTTTTGATGGTCCGAGCGGTGCGCGACGGAGTGGCGATTTCGACCGCACGCGTGAACTGCCGCGAATATCCGCCTTCCTGGAAGAGGTGCTGCTTTGGTCCCTCATCTGATCCAGCCAAAAGATCGCGGCCAGTATCATCCAGTGCCTTGGTGATTCGCACATCATAGATCCCAAACGCATCGGCCACGTCGCCGCCCGAGAACCTGAGTTGCAGCTGGCATCGAGGGTAAATACTGGCTGTTGAACGCATGTCGGAAACGTTTTCGACCTGCACGCTGATGTCGTTCGTGGCGGCACGCGCCATCCCGACAATCAGGCACCCAAGGAACAAACAAGCTAAGCGGGGGACAAAGGTTGAAGCTTTCATGGCAGTACCGCATTCTAGCGGAGCGCCCATCAAAGTGAAAGCTCAAACCAGTCAATTCGTGAAAGGCTTATTGCGCCATTCCCAAAGCTTTCCGCTGGCTTTCGCTCAATCCAAGTCCGATGCCTAAGCCGGAGAACACTGCCATCGGGAAGGCTACCCACAGAAGAGAAACCAAGATAATTCGGCTATCGATCCTCTCAATGTGCGGCTCAATGAAGCGATCGATGCTGTGGAGGACACATCCGAAAATCACGGGCCACACAAGAGCCAAGAACAGGCCTCCGCACACGGCTGCCAGTCTTGCTCGTTTGTTGGGAAGAACCGGCAGGAACCTGACGGCAAATCGCCAGCTAAAAGCAGCCAAAAGGGCCAGTCCGATTGCAGTGAATCCAAGCCTTCGACATTCCAAACTCATCTCGCACTCGGAAAAGGTATAGGCACTCAACCACACGATGAATGCTGCCAAGGAAATGGCGAGGATGCTCATCAATCTTCGCTGAAGCGCTCTTGTTCCGTTGGTTTTTGCGAACTCGGCCTTGAGCGCGCTGGCCTGGCCGATTCGCTGGATGGCCGTTCCAAGGGCTTGCTCTTCGCTCAGACCTGATCGGACCTGCTGTTCCACGTCCTCGCGGAGATGGCTTTCCAATTCGTCGAGCACATCGGGAGGTCGAATGCCACCGCCAGCCAGTTGACGGCGCCAATTCGCGATTGCCTGGTCAAGGTCAAACATATTGCTCCTTCCACAGACTCGCCAATATGGCGTGAACAGCGGTCCATTGTTCGTTGTGATTCCTGAGCGCCTTCCTGCCGTCACTCTTGAGCGAGTAGTATTTACGCTTCCGTCCGCTTTCGGCTTTCACCCACCGCGACTTGATCAGGCCCTCGTGTTCCATCCGGTGCAACACCGGGTAGAGCATCCCATCCGTCCACTGAATCCGATCTTTGGAGAGGGTCTTAACCTCCTGAATGATCGCGTACCCATAACTCTCTCCCTTTGACAGCAAGGATAAGATCAGGGGTTCGCTCGACGCGGCCACAAGCTCCTTTGAAATCATGCAGCGAATGATACATAGCGAAGCTATGTATGTCAAGA
>CAZAQZ010000494.1:0-221 GCA_964487175.1 uncultured Verrucomicrobiota bacterium
GCCGAGTCTAACCCGCTCGATGTACGTTTCCTCCACGTCGGCGCGGACCCAAAGGTTGTCGGGGTCGATCAACGTGACTACTGCCTGGCCGGGGTTGACCACTTCGCCCTGCAATGCCGCCCGTGTGTCGACGACGCCGTTGATCGGCGCATAAATCCGGGTGTAATCCAGTTGGATCGCTGCCTTCTCCTTTTGCGCGCCCGCTGCCTGGACTTGTTTGC
>CAZAQZ010000494.1:231-2632 GCA_964487175.1 uncultured Verrucomicrobiota bacterium
GGTCGTAGGCCTGGTCGGAATCAGCGCCCTCTTTGAAAAGCTTCTTCTCACGCTCGAAGGTCAATTCTGCGTTTTCCAAGTCGGCTTCCGCCTGCGACACCTCCGCCGATGATTGCTGCATGCTGCTCGAGTAAAAGGCCATGTTGGCCCGCTGTTCCTGGGGCTGAATCACCGCCAGCAGTTCGCCGTTGGTGACAGTGTCGCCCTCCCTCACCAGAAGCTGTTCGATCCGGCCCTGGATTTCCGGGCTCACGATCACTTCGTCCGTGGTCACAATTCCCGTCAGTGGAATTTCGCGGGGACGCCGGGTTGTGGCATAGTAAATCCCCGCCGCCAGCACCACTACGAGCAATACGACGATGATGATTCGACGTTTCATGGCTTGCGGTTCCGAGCATCACGGAACAACCCGTTACCAATGAAATCAAGCACTTCCTGTTTTCGACGCTTCAACTGGACCTTGCTGTACGGATCGGCCCGTCCGAGCACCTGCAACACAGGCGCAGCCGAAAAATAGAACACCACCAATCCCACAATGGAAATGGCTGCATGAAAGGGATCGGTCCGGCGGAATTCACCTTCGCGCATCCCGCGCTCCAATAGGCGGTGCAGGGCCCGGCTCCGGGGAACGAAGTGCTTGCGTAACAGCCGTTCCAGCGGCTGGCCGCCTTTCATCATCAGTTGCTGGAACAACGGCGCGTGTCGGCGCCGGGCACTGATGAAGTCAAAATGCAGATTCACGTACCGCAGCAGGACCGTGCGGGCGGAACCGGGTGACTGGAGGACTACCATGGCCTTCCGGTTGAATTCCGAGACGTGGTCCTCGATCACCGCTTCGTATAGGTGGTCCTTGCTCTTGAAATAATAATAGAGCATCGCCTTGTTGACACCCGCCATGGCGGCGATCTCATCCGTGCGAGCCCCGGCGAGGCCATCCCGCGCAAATATGCGCCCGGCAGCCGACAAGATGGCTGCGCATCCGGTGCCGCGGCCGGTCTTCTTGGAGGTGATGCGTGTTCGGAGAGCCATAATTAACTAACTGGATAGTTAAATTCTAGCATTCCTGCAGGAGGTGTCAACACAACTACGATCCGGTCCGGTGTGAAACAACGCTTCGGCCGGCCGCGCTCAGTGGTCGTAGCCGCTGCCTGGCGTTGCAGTCGAGAACGTCTGTGGCACCCAGTCGCCGTTGACATCGCGATGAAATACGTCCCGCTGCATGACCACCGATCCGTCCGCCTTGTGCACCTCGTGCTCGACGATCTTTCGCTGGGGAACCACCGAATCAAGATTCATCAACGGCGTCGATGATCTTGACTCCAACGACCTGCCCTCTACGATTGTCTCGCGCGAAACCGAGCCGTCAGGCAGCTTGGTTTCCGTGGTAACGACTCTGCCCGTATCCTTCCATCCAGCGCCGTCTGGCTCTTGAATGATCTTCTCCGTTCGCGTGCCGGTGGCCGATGTATCAACCGTGGAAGTTTCACGTCCCACGACCTTGAACGTTCCATCCAGGTGATCGGGCCGGCTGATCTGGCTGGTGATCTGTTTTTTCGTCGCGCCCAGGGGGACAACGCTTTCCTGCACCTGCTGGACGGGCTTAAGAGTGCCATTCACATCAGGAGCTTGCTCGGTGCGAGTAGTGCTGGCGCTGCCGTCAGGATGGTCCGTCGTCACGGCGGAATTCACACGATCCAACACCATCGCGCCGCTGCTGTTTCGTCGAAATTCACTTTCCTTTGAATCCTGCCCGCCCGCCGTTTTCGTAACATCCTTCTTGATCTGCCTGGTTGTGCGCGTGCCACCCTGTCTGTCGTTTTCCTGGATGTCTTGCACCACCTCGGTGTGGTTCGGATCAACTTGGCGTTCCGTGGTCACTGTGTCACGCCAATCAAAATAGCTGCCGTCGTTCAGTTTTCCCTTCGATACGGATTCCGTGCGGGTCGTGGTGGTATCGACCTGGGTTTGTTTACTTTGGATCACCACCGGCACGATGTCCCGATCCATTGTGTTAATCGTAACGCTCTGTGTCGTGGGAGGTTGATTCTGGGGCGGCTGACTTGCCGCGGGGGCTTGTGCGGTTGCCCTCGACAAGCCTGCTACAATAGCGAAAACAAACGTGAGCCATGCAATCTTCATGATGCCTCCTTTTCGGAGCGGAGTTTATCGGCATTCCGCAGTATCTCATCCTTGAGTTTCATCATTACATTAACCTCAACCGCCCGATACTTCAACGCCACGAAGTCAACCAAACCGTTCTTGTCCTCGGCGGTGCGCAGGTACTCAGACTCGTCTGACCCATCTCCCTCCGCTTCACCGCTGGCATTTTGGGCAAAAATATGTGCTTCGCTGGGCCTGTATCATCCGTCGCACCGGCGTTCGACAGCGGCGACACGGTTCC
>CAZAQZ010000495.1:0-2631 GCA_964487175.1 uncultured Verrucomicrobiota bacterium
AGGGGCAGGGGAAGGTCCACCTCCAGTTGCGCGTGGGCCTGCTCGATTTGGGATTGCCGCTCGGCAATCACGGAATCGGTTAGGTTGGCCAAATCCACCGGGCCCATCTCGGCTTCACGGCGGTCCAGGCGCGTGTACTCCAGCAAATCATCGATCAATTGCTTCATATTCACCGCCGCCTTGCACACCGATGACGCATACCGGCGCCCTGTGTCATCGAGCTTGGAGCCGTAGCCTTCGAGTAGGAACTGGGAATAGGCCTGGATGCCGCGCAGCGGGGCCTTCAAATCGTGGGAAACAGTGTAGGCAAATGCCTCCAGTTCCTTCGACCGGGCCTCAAGGTCGCGGGTGCGCTCTGCCACCTTCTTTTCGAGCTGTTTGGAGTAGGCGCTCAACTCCGCCTGTGCGACCTGCAGTTGATTGGTCAACCGCTGCTGTGCGCGGAACGAAGTCACGCTGGCGATGAACAAGCCGACAAGCAACGGGATGTAGCTTGTTACTTTCAACATGGTGGCAGCGTTCCACGATGAATCGTAGAGCACCGCCGATTGCGCCATGAAGATTTGCGAGATGATGCCCAGGACAAGCGACACCAGCACGGTTTGGATAATCGGACCGCCTTGCTTCCGATACAATTTCCAGTAACCCGGCAGCGCGGCGCTGAGCAACATCGCCGCCCCGAGGTCCCACGGTCGATGGACGGCGCCGCGCAAACGGAGCAAATCAGGCAATGGCACGATCTGCACGAGTTGCACGACCGCAAATGCGCAGGAGGCTCCGATCAATGTGATCGGCACCAATTCGCGCGTCGCGCTCGGTGCCGTCGGCCAGTATTGTTGCGTCAGCAGTCCGCCCCACAAACAGACAGCCAGCAGACCGCTTCCGGCGGCAGCCACGCTGGTCAGCGCCTGCGTTTCTCCAACGAGCGGTTGGATGTAATTTCCCTGGCACAGCAGCGCCGCAACCAGGTTGGCGATCGCCGCGCTCAGGTAGCCGAGTCCAATAAACAGCGGCAGCCGGCGCTGTTCCAAACTAAACCGTGAAAGCGCGAACAGCGCCACCTCCAGCGCGATGGCCGCCCCGACGCATTCGTACACCAATTGCCAGCGGGCGGTGCCCGGCCATGACATCGCAGGAATCGGCCGAAACCAGATTGTGAGGATGGCGGCGCCGGCGGCCAGAAGCAAAGCGGACAACGCCCGCCACTGTCGTGATTTCATCCCGGAGCCATTCTACCGCGCACGACGAACGCTGTCACGCTCAGGGAAGAGGCCCCGGTTTCCATGCTCAGAACCGGATGATGTCCCCGTCGACCGGGAACGTTACCCTTGCGGGATGCAGCAACCGCGTCGCCAACCGCCGCAACGCCGGGAGTCGTGCGCGCATGCCCCGGCCAAGATGGGTGAATGCCACGCGCTTGACCGGACGAGAGCGGAGAAACTCAAACATCGCATCGGGACTGCAATGAGCGAGTTCGACGACCAGCAGATCAAGCGGTTTGGCAACCAACGGCGACAGGTCCTGCGGCCGCCCGATGTCGCCCGAGTAACCGATCCGCTTTCCCCCGGCTTCAATCAGGAAGCAGAACGCGTCAAAACCGATTTCCGGATGCGTTTTGGCGAAATGAGAGCGCGCGGCGTCCAGATGCGACGTGCGATAGGCGCTGATGCGCGCGTTCCCACATCGTACGGGCTTGCCTTTGGTGATGGGTTTCCATTGCAGCATAAATCCCAGCATGGGTTCGTACAGGTAGCACGCATGGAGCCACTGCCGAAGTGGCGCAATAGCCCGGCGCGGCAGCCAGACGGGCAGCGAATGTTTCCGCCGCTCCAGCCAAAACGCCTGAAGCAGCAAGGGAAGCCCGCCGACGTGATCGCTGTGCGTGTGAGAAATGAAGATCGCGTCAATGGAATCGAAATCGATCCCCATGCGCTTGAGCGTGTGACTGCACGGCTCGCCGCAATCGAACAAAAGCGTCTGTCCTCCCACCTTGACCAGCAGGGATGCGTGATGGCGGTCCGCCGATGGCAGACCGTCCGATGTGCCGAGGAATTGTATGCTGTTGTTCATGGCTTGCGGCGGTTGTATTCCACGAATGAGTAATCCTGTGCCTCTTCGCGCGCGCCCTCATCCCATTGCGAACGGTCGAAGTCGGGGAACTTCGTGTCGCCGTCGATTCGCTGATGGACGTGGGTCAACAAGAGCGTGTCGGCGCGGTCGATGGATTGTCGGTAGAGGTCCGCGCCGCCAATGACGAACGCGGCATCGGCCTTTCGCTGGCGGCAGAATTCGAGCGCGGCATCGAGGCTGGCAAACGAACGCACCCCTTCGGGCGCGCGGAACTGCGGGTTGCGCGTCAGCACGATATTGGTCCGGCCTGGCAGCGGTTTGCCGATGGACTCGAAGGTCTTGCGGCCCATGAGGATCGGATGACCCATCGTCAGGCGCTTGAACCGTTTCAGGTCGTCGCTGATATGCCAGGGAATCCTGCCTTCGTTGCCGATCGTCCCGTTTTCGGCGAGGGCGGCGATCAACACGATCTTCATACGGCGACTTTGAATTTGATCCTGGGATGTGGGTTGTAGCCTTCCAGCCTGAAATCTTCAAACTTCAATTCATGAAACGGTTTCT
>CAZAQZ010000496.1:0-2616 GCA_964487175.1 uncultured Verrucomicrobiota bacterium
TCCTCGTGGCCGCCGGCCTCATTTCCACGAAAGGCCCTGCCACTTCGGAATCCACCGTCCTGTCGCATCTCACCACCAAACAAAACTTCGAGCCGCTTCGCGAAGCGACATCGGTTTCAGGGGCCACTCCGTCTGAACCCGCCGCGGCGCTGACGGTTGCGGACATGGAAAAGTTTCTCATCCAGAACGCCGACGTCACGCCGGCCGATTTCCAAAAGCTCATGCAGGAACGGGCGGACAAGGTGCGGGCCTACCTTCTGCAAACAGGCAAAGCCCCTGCGGATCACATCTCAGTCGCCACGCCAAAAGCGGTGGACGCTTCGTATCAGGGACAGAGTCGGGCCAATCTGGCGCTGCAGTAACTGAATTACAAAATCAGGTTATCAATCAGGCGGGTCGATCCAACGCGGACGGCCAGCAGGATCACGTCCCCGCGTTTCGCTTCGATGGAAGGCTCCAGCGTTTCCGGGTCGGCGACCTCCACGTAATCCAGCGTGGTCATCGGCGGAAGTTGCACCGCGCGCATGATCGTCGTCTCCAATCGATGCGTGTTGCGCTCGCCTTCATTGAACATATCCTTCGCCACACACAGCGCCTTCCATAACACCGCCGCCTGCACGCGTTCTTCGGCGCTCATATACTGATTGCGGCTGCTGAGGGCCAGCCCATCGGGCTCGCGGACCGTGGGAACGGAGACGATCTCAATGGGATAACACAAATCTCGCACCATCCGCTGGACGACCTTGAGTTGCTGATAATCCTTCTGCCCAAACAACGCCACGTTCGGGCCGATGATGTTGAACAGCTTCGACACAACCGTGCAGACGCCGCGGAAAAAAGCCGGACGCCGGTCGCCCTCGAGCCGTTTTGTCAGGGCGGACTCTTCCACCCAGGTGGAGGATGCCAGGTGACCTGTTTCGCTGAGGCCGCCCGGATACATCTCGTCGTCGTGCGGCGCGAAGACCACGTCCACCGACTCGCGCACGCACAGTGAGCAATCGGCATCCAGGTCGCGCGGGTATTGCTTGAAATCCTCCCTCGGCCCGAACTGGGTTGGATTGACATAAATGCTGACGGCCACCGCCGCGTTCTGGTCGCGCGCTTTGCGCATCACCGCGGCATGACCTTCGTGCAATCCTCCCAACGTCGGCACCAACGCAATGCGCCGGCCGGATTGCCTCACCATTCGTGCCGCCTCCTGCATCTCCTGAACCCCACGGATAAGCTTCATGGGCGCAGCCTAGCGAGTCCCCTCCCCCTCGTCACGCTGAAAATGGCCCCGGCTGCCCGTCCCTGATTTTAGCCGCGCTTGCTAAGCAGGGGTCGTGGTCGCGAAGAATCGCTGACCACAGCGAGACGATTCATCGGATAACTCGCAGCGCCAGCTCCGCAATTTGGGGAAGACGCTCGGATGCCGGTCGGGGGGGTGCCGCATGCCAGCGTCTCGTCCGATTCAGCTTCGCTTCGGCTTTCCGGTCCACAACCAGATTCATGTTGACAGAATGATATTCTTATTGCATATGTTTAATGACGTATATGGATGTACCGTGCATACGATTGCGAGTTGATCGCCCGGATACGAAATCGGGGCTTCTTGTCCTGCTCGGCCGACTCTCGGGGGTGGACGGCATTCCGGCGACCCGGTTAAGGCCAGTTAAGCCTAGTTAAGGTTTAATTTTTTCTGGGAGAACATAGACGACGAAAACTGAGCCTGCACTGGGCAAAAAGAACACGGGTGCAACCGGATTTTGCCCCCGCAAAGCCGTCAAAACGCGCCCGGTTGACAATCCCCGGCGTTGTGTATAATCGTGCCTTATGACGGAATCTTACATTCAGCAGCTTTTTGCCGATCGCATCGGAGGCAGGGCCTTCGGCAAAGGCACTGCCATTTACAAATTCGAGAAGATCAAACGCGCCAAACGCGCCGCGCTGGCCGCGCATCCCAATGCCGAATTGATCGACCTGGGCGTGGGCGAACCCGACGAAATGGCCCTCCCCCTTAGCGTCCGCGCCTTGTGCGAGGAAGCGGCCAAACCCGAGAACCGCGGCTACGCCGACAACGGCGGCCCCGAGTATCGCCGCGCCGCGCACGATTGGATGGAGCGGGTATTTGACGTGAAGGACCTCGATCCCGACACGGAAATCGTCCACAGCATTGGCAGCAAAGCCGCTCTGTCACTGCTGCCCGCCACGCTCATCAATCCCGGCGACGTGGTGATCATGACGGTTCCCGGATATCCAGTGTTCGGCACGCACGCAGCGTGGTACGGCGGCGAGGTGTTCAATTTGGAACTGACGGAGGAAAATAATTTTCTGCCCGACCTCGCTTCAATCCCAAAGGACGTGCTCAAACGTGCCAAGGCTCTCGTGTTGAATTACCCGAACAACCCGACCGGCGCGACCGCGACCGCGGAGTTTTTTGCCGAGGCGGTTGAATTTGCGCGCAAGAACAGGCTGATCATCATTTCTGACGCGGCGTACGCGGCTCTCGTGTTTCAGGGCAAACCGCTGTCCATTCTGTCCGTGCCCGGTGCGAAGGACGTGGCGGTGGAATTGCACTCAATGAGCAAGGCGTTCAACATGACCGGCTGGCGGCTCGGCTTTGTCTGCGGCAAC
>CAZAQZ010000497.1:0-2592 GCA_964487175.1 uncultured Verrucomicrobiota bacterium
CCATGTTGGCGATCTATTCGCGCGCCGCCGGCCCCGCCGCTGCCGCCGCTGGCCGTGGTTCGCGCGGTTCTCGTGGCGGCATCTCGGGTATTGATTCCGAGAACAGCCAGCGGATCAGGTCCGTCTCCAAATGAAACTTCGTATCGAGCTCGTGAATCGCCTTCGGGGGCGCCTGAAAGATAAAATTCACGTAATAACCAGATGTCCGTTTGCGCGTGTTACGGGCAAACGGGCGCATCCCCATTCGCTGCACCGTTTCCACGCTTCCCTTTGCCTGCTCGATGGCCTTCTGGATGCGGTCGACGATTTCCTTTTCCGCCTCCTCTTTACCAGCGACGTCCAAAATAAACAATCCTTCGTATTTGTTCAAAGCTGCTCTCCTTTTTTCCGGTTAAATCGATTCATGGCTGTCGTCAATCCTTCGCGCAGGCAACACTCGACCGCATCGACTGCTTCTCCAATCATTTCCGCGGCCATACTGCGCTCGGCCGCCGAGAATTTTCCCAGCACGTGGTCCGTGATGTCCTCGCCGACCGGCCCCGTTCGCCCGATGCCAATGCGCAACCGCGCGAACTCCTCACTGCCGCCCAACGATTCGATGATCGAACGCAATCCGTTGTGACCTCCACTGCCTCCCGACAGCCGGAGCCGAATCTGCCCCAACGGCAGGTCCGCATCGTCTACGAGCACCAATATTTCTCCCGGCAATATCTTCAGCCAATTCGCCAGGGCGCTCACCGAAGCGCCGCTGCGATTCATATACGTCTGCGGTTTGGCCAGCACGATTTTTCCCGCGTCCAGCGTCAACTCGCCAACGATCGCCGAAAACTTCGCCCTGCTTCGAAAAGAACAATCCAACTTCTTCGCCAGGCGGTCCAACACTTCGAACCCGACATTGTGTCGAGTACCTGCGTATTCCCTGCCGGGATTGCCGAGCCCGACGACCAGCTTTGTCCGGGCTGACACCGCGGCGCGCTCCGGTTACTTCTTGCCTGCGGCCGGTTTCGCTGCAGCCTGTTTCGCTGCGGCCGGTTTCGCTTCGGCCTTGCCCCCGGCGGGCTTCGCCTCGGCTTTGCCGGCCGCACCCGCCGCAGGCTTGGCTTCGCCCTTGCCCGCTTCGGCCTTGGGTTTGGCTTCGGTTTTGCCTTTGGCATCGCCCTTGCCTTCCTCGGCTTCGCCTTCCTCGCCCTCTTCCTTCTTGGCGCCGATGACTTCCGGTTCGACAACGCCTTCGGTCGTCGCAGCAGCCACTTCTTCTTCCGCGATGGGCGCCGCCACGATACACACAGTCTGCCCCTTGTCGTCAAGCAACGTGACTCCCGCGGGCGGCGTGATGTCGCCGATGTGGATGCCCTGGCCGATTTCCATTTTCTCGACATTGACCTCGATCATGTCCGGCAAATCCTTCGGCAAACATTCGACGTGCAGTTCGCGCATGACGAATTCGAGCACGCCGCCGCCGGTCTTCACACCTGCGGGCTCGCCGACGGGCCTCACGGGGACGGCAGTGCGGAGCTTCTCCGTCGCTGACACCTCGTGGAAATCGACATGCAGGATCGTATCCTCGAACGGATGATGCTGCACTTCCTGGATGAGAGCGAGACGATTGTTTGTCTTCCCCTTTTCCTCCAGCACAAGATCCACCAGCACGTTCTCGCCGGTTCCCTGATGCAGGACCTTGTCGAGCTCTGTTAGTTCCACCGCGATGTTCAGCGGCCGCGACTTGGCTCCGTATACCACGGCGGGAACCGCTCCCGTCGCGCGCAGCCGTTTCACGGGGCCCTTGCCCGCTTCGACGCGTGTCTTCGCTTTCAATTGCACTTGCTTTGCCATACGAATGTTCTCCTGAAAACTGCCTTAACTCTCGGCGCGCGTCCCGTTGATCTCGAACAACGAGGACACCGACTCCGAGTTGTGAATCCGTTTGATCGCCTCGCCCAACAACGGCGCCACTGTCAGCTCCGTCAGCTTGAACCCGCTGACCTTTGAGTGCGGTACCGTGTCGGTCGTAATCAACTCCTCCAACTCTGACTTCTTCAACCGGTCCAACGCTGCACTACCTAATACCGTGTGGCTGACCGCCGCATACACCTTCTTCGCGCCCCTCTGCTTCAAAATCTCGGCGGCGCGCGTGATCGTGCCTGCCGTCTCCGTCAAATCATCCACAAGCAGCACGTCGTGGCCTCTGACTTCCCCGACGACATTGAGCATTTCCACTTCCGTCGCGCTCTTGCGCTTCTTGTTAACGATCGCCAGTGGGGCGTGAAACATGTTCGCGTACGCATTGACCATCTTTACGCCGCCGATGTCGGGCGAAACAACCACGAGTTCCGAAATCTTCTTCGCCTTGAAATACTTGTAGATCACTGGCGCCGCATAGAGATGATCAACCGGGATGTCGAAAAACCCCATGATCTGCTGCGCGTGCAGGTCCAGCGTCAACAGGCGGTTCGCGCCCGCGGCGACGATTAGGTTCGCCACCAGCTTCGCCGTGATCGGCACCCGCGGCTGGTCCTTGCGGTCCTGCCGCGCGTAACCGTAAAACGGCAGCACGGCCGTCAGACGCGCGGCGCTGGCCCGCCGCACCGCGTC
>CAZAQZ010000498.1:0-2587 GCA_964487175.1 uncultured Verrucomicrobiota bacterium
GTTTGTGCAGACTGGATAACAGTATTCTTCTCGTTAATCGCGTTTAGCTGTGCACTCACGTTTTTTTCGCGCCCCGCGCGAGGGCAGATGACCGGGATTGTCACTTTTAGTCAATCCACTTACTCGGTAAACGCTTCCCAAAGCAACGTACTCATTACGGTCGTGGACACCGGAAGCACTGACGGCACGGCTGCGGTACAGTTTTCGACTTTCGATGGTACAGCGACGGCCGGCGTGGACTATGTCTCCACGACGGGCACGTTGACGTTCTCCCCCGGCGTTTTCACCAATACATTTAACATCCAGCTGCTGGGGAATTTATCAGCGCAGACCACGCAGACAGTCAATTTAATCCTATCCAATCCCATCGGCTTTGCCTTTCTGGGAACCCCTTCAACGGCAATCCTGAAAATCATCAATGTTCAAACTCAAGTGGTACAATTTGTCCAGGCGGAGTTCACGGTCAATGAGGGCGAGAGCAACGCGGTGGTTATGGTGGTACGCACGGGCGTGACCAACACGGCTGTCACAGTCGGCTTTGCAACCAGCAACGGCTCGGCGCACGCGGGTGTTGATTACACGGCGACGAACGGAGTCGTCATTTTTGCGCCGGGCGTGCTGACCAATACTTTCGTGATACCCATATTGGAGAGTGGACTCCAAACGAACAAGACGATCGATCTGACTCTCAGCAATCCGTCAAACAATGTCGTGCTAGGCGTGCAGGACACGGCTGTGTTGACGATCGTGGCAACCGGGCCGACCGTGGTCCAGTTCGGTGCGGCGACGTACCACGTGCACGAGCATGTGGGAAAAGCGAAGATCGCAGTGTTGCGATTTGGCGACAGTTCCGCGACGTCAAGCGTGAACTATGCGACCAGCAACGGCACTGCGTTAAGTGGATCCGATTATTTGGGAACGTCGGGCACGTTGATATTTGCACCGGGTGTATCGAGTCAGAGTTTCAGCTTTCAATTCGTGGAATTCCGCTCGTTTCAGAGCAATAAGACGGTCAACCTGACATTGAGCACTCCTCTCGGGGCCTCGCTGGGGACACAGGACACGGCCGTGGTGACCATCATCAACGATAAGACCCAAACGATCAGCTTCACGAACGCCAACACCGATTTGGTGACCATCACGCTCCAAAGCGCTGGCCAGATGGAAGCGTCGCCTACTTCCACGCCGCTGAACATCGCGTTGTCCGGAATCGATTCAACGACCACGTTGAGCGTGAAAGTCAAGAAGGGCAAAACGGGGACGGGTCTGGTGCAGGTTGGATCGATTACAGGGGACGGAGACATCGCGTCCATCAACGCCCCAAGCGTGGACTTGGCAAGCAACGGAGTAGTCCAGTTGGACGGTTTCCTGCGGTCATTGACATTGCGCGATATCTTCAACGGCGGCACGGTAACGGCAGGCGGTGTTTCCAGCCAGAGTACGACTATTGTCGCACATGATATTCAGGATGGGACAACGGTCGACGTCGGAAGCAGGATCAAAACGTTGACAGCCGCGAGATTTGGGGTTGGAACAATCGTCGCCCCAAGCATCGGGACGATGTCAATCAAGGGCGACAAACGCGGCGGGATTCCCGGCGATTGCGCGGCTTTGATTGTCATTTCGGGTGGCAGTAATCAGACTGCCTTTGGAACACTCGCCGTATCCGGTTCGCTGAGCAACGCCGCCGTCGATGTCGCCAACGGCAGCGTCGGATCGGTCTCTGTCTTTACGATGATCGACTCTCTGGTGTACGTAGGATATGCGCCCACGGACACGAATGCTCCCCTCTCCGGTGGCGCATTTGTGCCTGACTTGCGTCTCGGATCGGTGAGCGTCAAGGCATCCTCCAACGGGTTTATCAACAGCTACCTCGCAGCTGCGAAGATGGGCAACGTCTCCATCGGCAGCGTCCAGACTAACAACATGACCGTTCCTTTTGGCGTGATTGCGACCCAATCCATCTCCTCGGTTTCGGTCAAGGTGCCAAAATTCAAATGGAGTTCCACGGGCACGAATGACCAAGCTCTAGGCGATTTCCATGTCATTCACTAGACCGCACTCGATTCTGCGGTTGCAATTCTTTGGTCGGAAGGCTAATAGGAACCTGACATGCAACGGACATCATGTTCATATTTCATCCTCTCGCGCGTGCTCACCCCGGCTAAACCCGGGTCGATGCACAGCCATGCATCCCGCCGATTCCTGATCTCGTTGGTCGTCGGATCTCTGGTGGTGGCAACCTTTGGCGGGCTGGCGCGCGCGCAAACGGGCGTTCAAACGGGCGTTGTGACCTTCAGCCAGTCCACGTATTCCGTGAACGCTGCGGAGAGCAACGTGGTCATCACCGTTAATTCCTCTGGAAGCACCGATACAATGGCCACGGTGCAGTATGCGACCAGCGATGGTACGGCGACGGCGGGAGTCAACTACGTGGCCACGACGAACACACTGACGTTCGATCCGGGCATTCTGACTGCCCAGTTCAGTATCACGATCCTGGGCGGTATTCCGCCAGGCGCGACCCAGACCGTGAATCTCGCTCTGTTCAATCCGAGTGGAGCCACGTTGGGCAGTCCGTCGAACG
>CAZAQZ010000499.1:0-2567 GCA_964487175.1 uncultured Verrucomicrobiota bacterium
CCCTGTTTTTCTCCGCGAAATCATTTTATCCTTTATTAGGCACGATTAGGCTGGATCTTGGCCTTCCACCGAGTCAGACGAGTCCGCCGACGTGTCCGCCGAAGCTTCCGAGCGAAGGCGGAAGGACCATCGACTCGCAATCCTATGCACAATACATCCATATATGTCATCCATAGTATGCAGTTGGCATAGCCTCCTGTCAACATGAATTTGATGGCACGCCTCTGCACTGCAACGCGGTGGGTTTTTTGGAGTGCGGCGGCTTGACGCCGCTTTTGTTGTTAGTCGTAGACCCCAAAACTGTAGTCCGGGTGACCCCACCCGGCGTCCGCACTTTCAAATGAATAATAAACAGACCTGACGCCAAGTCGTTAGTTTTGTTAGATGGTTCGTCGGATTGATCGCAGACGTGGCCATGCAAAGGCGATCAGAACAACCGGGATGAGACCGACGAGCAATTGTGTGACAATCTGGAAGCCTGAGTAGTGCGGTGGTTGTGGCAAGAAGAACCCGTGGGCCATTCCATAAGCTTCGTCGATGCAGACTGCTAAAAAACATCCGGCCATGGCCATGGCCGCTATGCGGAAACGAAACATGGTCGCTACTCCGACAAGCACAACCACGACACAGACGACGAGTTGGAAAAAGATGTAGAGATGGGACTGCGGTATTCGATACGGGAAAATCGTCCCAATCGAACTACAACCGAGTCCCATGAGTGAAAACATCGCACCAGAGAGCTGAACGAGAACCGCCCCGATTTTGCGCAAGATGTTCACTGCGAGTTTACCATCTAACATGTATTAGGGAGTAAAAGTACTACCTATGCCGGCTGCCATTGTCCCCACATTTCTTTGGACTAGACGCTACATTCTGTTGCCTAAAAAGCAACACTCAAAGGGTGGGGACAGACTTCAGATGCATCCCCTCACCGCGGTGAAACGACCACCTCGTAGTCCGACCCTTTCACGCGGCGTAATTCCTCGTGGAGTGGGGGGATCCGCTCGTCCGGGGCCACGGAGATGGCCCACTCGATTCCGTTGTCGGCTACGAACATGCCGTGGCGTTTCAGGGCGATCAGGATCGTGCGGGCTTCAGGCGAGAATCCGGACACGTCAAAATCCTGTCGCAAGCGAAACCGTTCGCCCATACGGGGAAGATTCTCGCCGGTGTCTCGGCTGGCGTAATGCGTGGCGGGAGGAACGAATTCGCGCCGCGTCCGGCGAACAGTGACGCGCAACGCATGATCGATTTGGCCGCGCTTGAGTTCGTCATAGCGCACGACGGCTGGAAAGATGGGAAGGCCGGCGGCATCGGCGGAAGTCCAGCCGCGAGGGCGGAGTTTGTTGGTTTTGAGATCAAAGATTGAGGCTTGCTTGGCCTGCCAGCCGTCAGCCGTTCGAAGCATGGCGTAAAACTCGTACAGCATCCGGTTCACGGGATCGACGACGACGGCGTGGCGGTCGCCGCCGCTTTCGATTGGCACGTTGTCCGGCACCGGGTAGGGGCCGTTGTCCGATTCGGCGGCGTAATCGGTGATCTTCACAGACACCCGTTTCTGGTTCGGCGGGACGAGGACGAAACCCATGTCGAGATTGCAGCGCAGCGGCTTGTCATTGCCCACCGACGCGACAATCTGTTTCGACTGGGGATGCAGCGGCCAATCAGAAATTATCTGGTTCCACGGGTTGTCCGGTGGAAATACCTGCAGCGTGGAGAGGATCGCGTCCGATTCGGGCGTATTGAACAGGACGGGTGAGGCAATGGAGGAAGGTTGGGCAGCGTGGACTCGGAAACAACCGATGCTTGCCGCCATGATCAGCAACGCGGGCAATCGCCGCTTTCGGTTCATGGGCCTTTGAGTTTGCAGCCCAACAAGGCCACCAGCTCACGGGTGATATAAACTTCGCGGATTACATTATTCCAAACTGCATATCGAAGCCATGTCCACGGGCCCCCATTGGCGTCAGCCGGCGCGTCAACCGCCAGCATGGCTGACACTTGGGTAAATCCTGCCCGATGAAAATACAGCACCGCCCGGCGCATGTGATAGTCGGACGTGACAATCACCAGAGGTTGTTGCAGCGCTTCATCGCCCAGCAATTGGCGGACGCCCAGGGCCTGCTGCCAAGTGTCGACGCCATGATATTCCATGCGGACAGACGAAGCTGGAATTCCGTGCAGAACCAGTTCATCACGCATGCGGCCCACACTGCTCTTGTCCGGGTCTCCATCCGTCGGCAGGGCGACGATGAACGTGGCGGCATTGGTCAGGGTCCGCCCGTATTGCGCGGCGCAATAGCCGCGCATCAGGCTCGAACCACCGGGAATGCTTCCACCGCCCAGCACCACCACGTAACGCGGCGCGGGCGGAGGCGGCAGGTCGCTCCGGTTCAGCCAGTTGGTCAGCCATCGCGGCGGGCCGATGATCGCGCAAAACAATTGAAGCAGGAACAGCCCGGCCGCGACAGACACGGCGATGCGTGTTATCCGGCATATGTTTGCCCGGCACTTTGTGTTGTCAGTCTCTTGCATGAATTAGAACCATCTTACCGTTTGACAGGCGG
>CAZAQZ010000500.1:0-2184 GCA_964487175.1 uncultured Verrucomicrobiota bacterium
ACGCCTTCTGGCCAGGATCTTCGCGGCGCGATCAACGACGTCGCTGGGTCGCGAGTATGGATATCCAGGCATTCTCGAACTCATTTGATGGTCGTGACTGTGCTTGGAGGTCCCCGTCGCCTCCGAGCAGGTCGGCCGCGACACCGCCGGAAGCAGTCGCGCTTCTAACCTGTTCGCGGGAAAACGGTCGGCGAGAGCGTCAGAATTCCCGAGGTTGGTGGGAACGGCGCTGGATGTGGGTGGCCCGTGTGTTGAGGCGTTCGGACGGGAAACGAAAGTTTGCTGGCCCGCGTGCCAGTTTTGTAAGCAGCGAGAAGCTGCGTGTGAAGCCGGTATTGAACATGGCCGATATGTCGCCGGCACACAATCCGCCTATGGTTGATCAATGACCACCAGGCATTCTTGAGGTTTGGTCCGGGAAGATCAGAAGCACTTAGGCTACCAGAGCAATCAGCATAAAGACACTTCCGGCTAATGCGGGAACCTTCCTTCCGTAAGTGTGAAACGCCAAACCGCGCTTGCTCGCGTAATCCAGCACCCACACCAGGCAGAACATGGCCGGCAGAAACAGCTCGAGGACAAGACGGTTGCCTGTGACAATCGGCGTGTACCATGTGTACAGAGCAAGATAGACGGCAAAATAGGAAACGAGAAAGAGCAAAAGAATAACGCTCGTCTTGCGCTTTGCTAGAGGAATGAATTTCTCGCTGTTCTGGCACACCAAGAGGGCCCCCAAGCAAATATAGATTAGCACAATCGGCGCGTAGCCGTAGGACCGGATGATCGCCGTCTGGAGCACGCTCACTTCATTTATGAGCCGCCCGGCAATCTGCTGAACTGAATGCTCGTATAGGTATTTGCTCATGCTGGGGATCTTGTCGGGCGGCATGTCCGACCATCCGTCCCGGTCTCCGTGCGCGCAGGGCACGGCGGGGCGGCGGGCAGCGGGGATGAGGTGAGGAGGAAATGGCGGATGACCAATCGATGACCCATAAGTGGCGTGGGGGGTACGGTTGTTGGCCGAGCAAGCGGGTCGACCGACGGCACGACGGCGGCTGCGCAAGGGGTTGGGACAGGTTTTTACATAATACGGGCTCGCCTCAAAGGCAGAGGCTCAGCAGTTCTACGCCCTTCGTCCTCCAATTAAGGATAGCGATTCTACGGCGATTGAAGACGGACTGGCTGCCAAGCGCGCCAAGCCTTGATTTGAAATCACTTGATAAGCAATGGATTGAAATGGTGCTCCCGGCGTGAGTCGAACTCATGATCGGTTTTACTTCTCGATTGGCAATCATCCTGAAGGATTTCCACCGGACTAACCCGCAGACAAGTGGCAGAGTCGCCACGGTTAAAAGTCGAGATTTGCCCGTGTGAGGTTCCCCATGTATAGTCATTCCAACTTGTTGCCCCGGGGCGTGCCGGAGAAGCAAGTCGGCGTGTCGCGTTTGAGTTCCCAGTCAATGCAGTTGGCGTGTGGAGTGGTCGCGGCAATGGCGCAGATATTTCATCCGAGCACCAACACTCTGTCCAGGGTCAGTATTTTTGGGGCCTTGTTTTTTCTTGCCGGCCTGGCCTGGGTGGGAGGTGAATTGTATCGGTCGTCCTACGTGACGGGGGCTGAGACGCCCGTGGAGCAACCCGTCCCCTTCAGCCACAAGCACCATGTCAGCGATGACGGGATCGATTGCCGGTACTGTCACAGTTCGGTCGATGATTCCTCGTTCGCGGGCCTGCCGTCTACCAAGACGTGCATGAGCTGTCATACCATGATCTGGCCGGACAGCCCGATGCTCGAACCGGTGCGCAACAGCTTTCAGACGGACAGGTCGATCCAATGGCAGCAGGTGAATTACGTGCCGGGCTTCGTCTATTTCAACCACAGCATCCATGTCCACAAAGGCATCGGATGCACCACTTGTCATGGTCCGGTGGGAGATATGCCGTTGACGTGGCAGTCGGCAACGTTGCAGATGCGGTGGTGCCTGGATTGCCACGAGCAACCGGAGAAATTCGTTCGTCCACGCGAAGAAGTGTTTAATCCCAAATGGCAGCAGCCGCCCAACCAGTTCCTTCAGGGAAAAATGCTCGTGCAGAAATACAACATCAAAAAACTCACCGATTGCTACACGTGCCACCGATGACACCTGACATAAAGAATAACGGATCGCTCGATCTTGAGGCCAT
>CAZAQZ010000500.1:2194-2561 GCA_964487175.1 uncultured Verrucomicrobiota bacterium
CCGCCGAATTTGTGCCCGAGTTCAACCGCATTTGTGCGCGGCTGGCCGGGACGCATGGAAAACAGTATTGGCGAAGCCTGGAAGAGGTTTCACAAACAAAGGAGTTTCAGAAATTCCTGCAGGAGGAATTTCCCGCAGGGGCCTCGATCCTGGAGAATGAATTCAATCGCCGTCAGTTTCTCAAGGTCATGGGCGCATCACTCGCCCTTGCGGGGCTTAACGCCTGTATGCGGGGACCGGCGGAGAAAATAGTGCCCTATGTCAAGGCGCCCGAGGAAATCATTCCCGGCAAGCCGCTGTTTTTTGCCACTGCGATGACTCGGGGTGGAATCGCCTCGGGACTGCTGGTGGAAAGCAATATGGGCCG
>CAZAQZ010000501.1:0-2556 GCA_964487175.1 uncultured Verrucomicrobiota bacterium
ATGATCGGCGCCTCGGGATAATTCTTGCGCGCAACCGCCACAGCATCCCCGAGCGCTTTCGATCCGAGCCGCGCAAGAATGATGCGATGATTGTCCTTGACCATCACGGCGTCGAACAATCCCATCCGATGATTCTGTCCGCCTCCGGCTTCGACCGCATACTTTTCCAGCAGGCGCAACGTCGGCGTTGTCTTACGCGTGTCCAAAATCTTTGCCTTCGTGCCTGCGGTCAATTCCACAAACTCACGCGTCAGCGTCGCGATGCCCGACAGCCGCTGCAGAAAATTCAATGCGGTGCGTTCGCCCGTAAGAATGGCGCGGGCTGGGCCGTTGATCTCGCAGACAGATTGATTAATGTCGGCCACGCTGCCTTCCTCGACCAACGGCATTACCCTGACGTCCGGGTCGACTTCCTTGAAGACAGCCTCCACCAGCGGCAGACCTGCGACAACGCATGGTTCCTTGGCGACGATGGAGGCCCGCGCGCCGAAATCCGCGGGAATGACTGATTCGGTGGTGATGTCGCCCGCGCCAATGTCCTCCGCAAGCGCGGCACGTACAATGTGCAGAATGGCTTCGGGGTTGAGCGGGCTCATTGTCGACTCGTGGCGCGATGCTTCTTCTTTACAACGTTCGTGTGTAGTTTGCGGTCGTATTTGACCTGACGCTTGCCCTGGCCCGCTGCAGCGGGTGCCTTGTTCTCGATCTGTTTGCCTTCCTGCAGCGCTTTGACTTGGTCACGCAGGATCGCCGCCTTTTCGAACTGCAGATTCTCGGCGGCTTCCAGCATCTCGGCTTCGAGTTCGCGAATGAGCTCCGCAGTATGATAACCCCCGCGCGTCTCGCGCACGACCGATTGCTCGACCTCGCGCGCCTTGGTGAGTTCGGCGAGGCTGAGCTGCAACTCGCGCTTGATCGTCTTGGGCGTGATGTTGTGCTCCTTGTTGTAGGCAAGTTGCTTTGTGCGACGGTAATCGGTGGTCGCTATAAACTTTTTAATCGAATCGGTCATCACGTCGGCGTAGAGAATCACCTCGGCGTTGATATGGCGCGCGGCGCGGCCCGCTGTTTGGATAAGAGAAGTGGCGCTGCGCAAAAACCCTTCCTTGTCGGCGTCGAGAATCGCCACGAGCGAAACCTCCGGCAGATCGAGTCCTTCGCGAAGGAGGTTGATCCCCACCAGCACATCGAAATCGGCGGCGCGCAGACCGCGCAGAATCTCGACGCGTTCAATGGTATCGATTTCGCTGTGCAGGTATTTGACGCGAATCCCCACGTCGCGCAGATAATCAGCCAGATCCTCCGAGGTGCGCTTCGTGAGCGTGGTCACCAGCACGCGTTCACCCTTTTCGGCGCGGACTCGGCATTGTTCAATCAGATCGTCGATCTGCCCTTTGAGCGGTTTAACGATGACCGGCGGATCAACCAGGCCCGTGGGACGGATGATCTGCTCGGCAACGATCGCGCTTCGGCCGAGTTCGTTCGGTCCCGGCGTGGCGGATACAAAGGTGCACTGGTGAATGAGGCTTTCGAATTCCTGGAAGTTCAACGGCCGGTTGTCCAGCGCCGACGGCAGACGAAACCCGTGTTCGACCAGCGTCGTTTTGCGGGAACGATCGCCCGCATACATCCCGCCGATTTGCGGGACCGTCACATGCGACTCGTCGATGACGAGCAGGTAATCCTTGGGAAAGAAATCGATCAACGTGAACGGACGTTCGCCCGGCGCGCGGGCACTGAGATGGCGAGAGTAATTCTCGATGCCGCCGCAGAAACCCATTTCCTTGAGCATTTCCAAGTCATACATCGTGCGCGAATGAATGCGTTGTGCCTCAACCAGCTTGTTGTTCGCCTCGAACCATGCCACACGCTCCTTCATCTCGGCCTTGATTCCATCCACCGCGCGAACGATTTTCGAGTACGGCATGACCCAATGTTTGGCGGGATAAATGGAAAGAGTGCTGACTTCCTCCTGCTTGCGTCCCGTGAGCGGTTCGAATTTAGTGATCCGCTCGACGCGGTCGGCGTTGAACTCGATGCGCACGGCGTCTTCCGTGTAACTGGGGCACACCTCGACCGTGTCACCGCGCACGCGGAAATTGCCGCGGGTGAACTCAATATCGTTGCGGTTGTATTGCATGTCCACAAGCTTGCGCAGCAGATCGTCGCGCGACATTTCACCGCCCACGGTGATCAACGCCATCATCTCGAAATAATCCTCGGGCGAACCGAGGCCGTAAATACACGACACGCTGGCGACAACGATCACGTCGCGGCGCGACAGCAACGAACTGGTCGCGGACAACCGCAGCTTCTCGATCTGCTCGTTGATGCTGGCGTCCTTCTCAATATACGTGTCGGTTTGCGGGATGTACGCCTCCGGCTGGTAATAATCGTAGTAGCTGACGAAGTACTCGACCGCGTTGCGCGGGAAGAATTGCTTGAATTCGCTGAACAACTGCGCCGCCAGCGTTTTGTTGTGCGAGATGACCAGCGTCGGGCGGTCCAATTGCTGGATGACGTTGGCCATCGTGAACGTCTTGCCGCTGCCGGTGA
>CAZAQZ010000502.1:0-2550 GCA_964487175.1 uncultured Verrucomicrobiota bacterium
AGATTACCGCGGCGAGCGAGACTGATATTGCCGACACACCCAAGGCACGTTGTTTTCCGCGCAGACATGCAATAGCGCATATAACTGCCAGCAGGGCGATCACTACCGAATAGTTCTGAAAAGAGTCCATCGCACGTGTGAGTGACTGACCATATGGATATTCCACCCAAGCCGCGCGAAACGATCCATGCAATTGGCCGTATGTAAAATGAAGGCGGAAGGATAGCGCCGATAACACGAATGAAAGCACTCCAAGAAACAGCACGCTGCCCTGTCGAGATCGGTCTGGTTTCACTGAATTGCTTTCTTCTTGGGTTGTCACAGATCCTTTTCTCACGCACTGCGTAAGGCGGCGCGGACAATCTCTTCGACGCTCGCTTTTGCGCCAAGTTTTTCCGATATGGCGAGGACGGCTTTGTGGGCGTCCATCTGCTTGTAACCGAGCGAGACAAGGGCGAGGACGGCGTCGGTGAGTTTTTGTTCTTCGGGTGTCGCGGCGCGGCCTTTGGTCTCGAAGGCGCTCCCTGCGCCAACCTTGTCTCTCAATTCAAGGACGAGGCGTTCGGCGGTTTTCTTGCCGATGCCACGCAGGGCCGAGAGCGTTTTGCTGTCGCCGCTGGCGATAGCGCCCCGCAATGCCGCGATCGACGTGCTGCTGAGGATGTTGATCGCCAGCTTCGGGCCGATGCCGGTGACGCTGATCAGCAACAAAAACATTTCGCGTTCTTCCGGCGTGACGAAACCGAAGAGTTGTTGCGTGCCTTCGCGGGCCACGACATGATGATGCGCGAACAGTTTCACCTCGCCGCCCCGGGGCGGAAGCTTGTCGTAGCTCGACAACGGAATAAACACCGCGTAGCCCACACCGCCGCAATCCACGACCACGTGGGTGGGCGTCGATTCCGCCAGTTTACCGTGCAGGAAGGCGATCATCGGAACGCGAATCTATCCACGGATGACACGGATTACACGGAAAAAATCCGTGGTGCGGTTTGTGTCTTGTAGTGTGGTTCAGCCGGTTTCCTCCGAATGTCACCCTGAGCGAAGCGAAGGGCCTCTGCTTGGAGGTTATCAAGCGTCCAAAGAAGCTGAGGTTCTTCGCTTCGCTCAGAATGACAACAGGGGGGAGTGGATTAAATCTGCTTGGGCTGGTTGACGGCGATGCCGCGGCAGCAGTGGGAATGACAGATGGCGACGGCCAATGCGTCTCCGGCATCCGGTTGCGGAATTTCCTTCAGGCCGAGCATCGTCTTGACCATGTGACCCACCTGCGCTTTGCCCGCCGCGCCGGTGCCGGTCACGGACTGCTTCACTTTGCGTGGCGCGTACTCGAAAATCGCCAATCCGTTCTCCGCAGCGGTGGCAATGGCAACACCGCGCACCTGGCCAAGCGTGAGCGCGATTTTTGTGTTCTGCACGTACACAAGTCCTTCGACCGCCATCGCGTCGGGTTTGTGTTCGTGGATCAAACTGGCAAGCGCGTCGCCAATGCGCACGAGACAACGCGAGGGCAGCAGGCTCGGCGGATTCTTGATGTGACCGTGGCAAATAGCGATGAGTTGCGAACCGTTGGCTTCGATGAGGCCGAAGCCCGTCGAACGGAGGCTCGGATCGACCCCAAGGATTTTCATCAGGCGGCCGCGGCGCTGACTTTGTCGATGATTTCGTCCGCCATGTCGAAGTTGGAATAAACGTTCTGCACGTCGTCGTTTTCTTCCAGCGCTTCGACGAGCCCCAACACCGAGCGGGCCGTCTTTTCGTCCGTGACCAGCACCGATGTGATCGGCAGGGACACCACTTCCGCCGTCGTGGGTTTGATCCCCTTCGTTTCCAGGGCCTTGTGCACCGTCTCAAACTGATGCGGGTCGGTCACGATTTCGTAGGATTCATCCTGCGCAGTCATGTCCTCGGCGCCGGCTTCGAGCACCAGGGCCATCAAATCGTCTTCGGAAATTTTTTCTTTGGGAATGATGATCTGCCCTTTGCGGTGGAACAGATGTTTCACCGCGTTGGCGCCGGCCATGTGACCGCCGTGCTTGGTGAAAATGGCCCGGATTTCCGCGGCGGTGCGGTTCTTGTTGTCGGTCAACAATTCCACCATGAGCGCGACGCCGCCTGCCGCATAGCCTTCGTACGTGACCTCTTCATAGACGACTCCCGGCAACTCGCCCGTGCCGCGTTTGATCGCGCGGTCGATGTTGTCACCGGTCATGTTGGCCGCGCGGGCCTTGAGCAGAATCGTCCGCAGACGCGGGTTGGAATTGGGGTCGCCCCCGCCGTGCTTGGCCGCAACGGTCATCTCTTTGGCGAGCCGGGAGAAGACCTTGCTTTTTCTGCCGTCAGTGATGGCCTTGGCGTGTTTGACCTTTGACCATTTGGAATGCCCAGACATAACGGGGACATTTTAGCTTGCTGGGGGTGTCGTTTCCAACTAATTTATGGATGTTTTCCCGCCATGAATTGCTCGGGTGGTGAAACTGGCAGACACGCACGCTTGAGGGGCGTGTGCCGAAAGGCATGGGGGTTCAAATCCCCCCCCGAGCACCAATT
>CAZAQZ010000503.1:0-2549 GCA_964487175.1 uncultured Verrucomicrobiota bacterium
GCCGCCTTGACCAGGATTTGTCCGCCGCCGGCATCGTAGGTCTGCATGGTATCGGCCACGGCGGCGCCGTCAACCATCTGCACCCCGCCGATGCTGATATTGACGTCGCCATTGGATTGCGGGGAAACGTTGATGTTGACGAGATTGGCCAAGGATTCGATTTTCTGTTCACGCAAGTCGAGCAAGTCGTTGGGTTCCGAGCCTGCATTCACCTTGGTGGTCGCGATCTGGTTGTTGAGGCTGGCGATGTCGCTGAGCAATTGATTGGCGTTGGTGACATCGGTCTGGAGGGAACTGTTCACCTGCGTTTGGAGCGTACTGAGCTGGCCCGAGATTTGGTTGAATTGCGAGGCCAGCGTGCCGGCCTTCGCCAACAGCACCTGGCGTTCGGACAACGAACTCGGCTCCGTGGAGAAAGTCTGCAGTTCGTTGAAGAAATCCGACAGGCTCCCTGCAATTCCCTGGCCGGCTGTGGTGCTGCCGCTGTTGCCGCCGCTGACTTGCTGGCTCAGGTCGGCCTGCGCAAACCCCAAGAACTGCTGCTGTGTTTGCCAGTAGGAAGAGACGCTATTCTCGTTTTGAATCTGCGCGTTCACCGCCTGATTGACAACCTGTTCAACACCTGTAGCCTGTACGCCGGTGCCTTCGATGCCGACATCCGTCGGCACTGCCTCCGAGGTGGAGATATCCAAAACCTGCCTGGAATAGTTGGGGTTATTGACATTGGACAGGTTTTGTCCCGCCACTTCGATGCCCGCCTGCTGCGTCTGCATGGCGCGGGACGCCATATTCAGCACTTGGAACAACCCCAGGCTCATCCCACCACCTCGCACAGGCCCGTGCGGCGTGCGTTGATCGTGGCAGCTTTGCCCGTCTGATTGTACGTGGTCACGGAACTGGACGGAAATAGCATCGCCATAAACCGCTGCATCACCTCAACCGACTTGCTTAACAATAGATGGTTCTGTCCGGCACGCTGTTTGACACGCCGCAGGCATTGGTTAATCTCGTCAACCAATGCCTTGACCAGCGGCGCGTAGGGTTCCGGCAGCCGGGGATAGAGCTGGCTGAATGTGGCTTCCGCGGGCAGTTGCAATGACTGGTTCAATTCGCCCTGGCGGCGCTCCCGTTCACGGCGGGCAACCTGAATGATGGAGGTCTGTGCATTGATGGCGACCAGATTCTGCAGCAGCGCTTCGGTTTTGCGCTGGATCACATGTTGCTGCTGCTGGTCCAGCAGCGCCAGCATCTCGCCGTACTGTTGCAGTTCCTCGCGCAACGATTCAATCAGGGATTGGAGAAGTTCGTTCATGTCGACGGCAATTGTTTCGTCAGTTCCTTGTTCAGGACCTTCGCCAGACCAAGCCCGCCGCTGCGGCTGATGCTGTCCGCCAGTTGCGTCACAGTCATGTCGCGATAAATCGAGCTGGCCGTCGAGTTGTCACCGGCGTACTTCGATTTGAAGGTCGTCTTTTGCGCTTCCGACAGGATTTGCCGCAGCATGGCCGCTTCGAACTGCCGGCCGGCTTCCTCGACTTTTTGCTGCTGAGTCACACTGGCATTGCCTGCCAGCCGCTCCAACGGGATGTCGGCTGCGTTCACCTTGGGTTGGATGCCGGTAACGTTCATGGTTCACCGAATCAATAATTCAGCCTGCAGAGCCCCCGCTTGTTTCATGGCCTGGAAAATGGCCATCATATCGCGCGGCGTCACCCCCAGCGCATTAAGCGCCGAGGCCACCTTTTCCACCGTGGGCAGTTCGGGCAATACCATCAGCCGCGCCTTCGATTCGGTCACTTTCGTGTCCGTGCGCGGCGTCACCTCGGTCGTGCCGGTCTGGCTGAACGCATTGGGCTGGGAAACATCCAGAGTTGAGGTGATGGTGATCGTCAAATTGCCGTGCGACACGGCACAACTTGAAATCTTAATCCGCGAGGTGGCCACGATCGTCCCGGTGCGCTCATTGATAATGACGCGCGCCGGCTGGTCGGGCGTGACTTCGATCGCCTCCAGAAGCGCGATGAAGTCCACCGGCGAAGCTTGCGCGCCCTCCGGCAGCTCAACGCGCACGGAGGTCGAGTCCACCGCCTCCGCGCTGTTGGTGAATTTCTCGTTGATGGCCTCCGCCAGGCGCGCCGCCGAGGTGAAATCCGGTTCGCGCAGCAGCAGCTCGAGGTAGTTATTGCGCACGATGGTGGCGGGAATCTCGGTTTCCACCAAGGCACCATTGATAATCTGGCCCGTGGTCGGATGGTTCTTTTGCACCGTCGCGCCGCCCTCGCCTCCGGTGCCGGCGGAAAACCCACCGATGGACACAGGGCCCTGCGCCACGGCATACACTTTGCCGTCCGCGCCGATCAACGGCGTCTGCAGCAACACGCCCCCTTGCAACGATTTTGCATCGCCGAGGGACGACACGGTCACATCCAGCCGGGCGCCGGATTTTTGGAAGGCAGGAATATCAGCCGTCACCATCACGGCCGCGACGTTTTTTGAGGCCAGCGTGGAAGCGGGGACATTAACTCCAAAGCGCAGCAACATATTGGCAA
>CAZAQZ010000504.1:0-2534 GCA_964487175.1 uncultured Verrucomicrobiota bacterium
GCCCGAACGCGGCTGCCATCAACCGAACGGGGGATGACGATACGCCGCTCAAAATAGCCATAATCAACTTCCATCTGCCGGAACAGGCAGCGCTGCTCGCCTTCCCGGCACGGATCTTTGCGTTGTCCACGCACCAGCAGGAGACGGTCGTTGAGGGTGATTTCCAAATCCTCCCGCTCGATGCCGGCAATTTCCATTTTCACCACGAGCGCATCGGGAGTTTCATAGACGTCCGTGTTGGGAGTCCAGGCAGTGTGCGCTGCGGACGTGTGAAACCCCAGGTAGGCGAAACTGTGTGATAAATGATTAGTAGCGTGCTTGGCCATCGTCGCGATCCTACTGTTTAAGGAAAATAGACTCCTTTTCCTGAAAACGCAAGCGGCTGTGTGGCGGTCGGCTTTTGGGTTGCCGCACCTGTTGCAAAGGCTTAGATTGATAACGCGATGAAACTGGCGCTGGCACAAATCAATACGACTGTGGGCGATTTGCGCGGAAATGCCGCGAAACTCCTCGATTTTTATGGCCGCGCCGTCAAGGCCGGAGCCACGCTGGTGCTCGCGCCCGAAATGGCGATCACCGGTTATCCGCCGCGTGATCTGCTGGCCAAACGCCGGTTCGTCGATGACAACCTGCGCGCGTTGGATGAATTGACGGCCAAGATTGGCGATGCCGCGCTGGTGGTCGGTTACGTCGATATCAATCCGCAGCGGCCGGGCAAGGAGTACTTCAACGCGGCGGCATTAGTCCGCAACGGGAAGATTCTGGCAAGACGATTCAAAACGCTGTTGCCGACGTATGACGTGTTCGATGAAGACCGCTACTTTCAGCCGGCGGATGCGAATGCGGCGGTTGAGATGGACAAACACAAGCTCGCGCTGACGATTTGCGAGGACATCTGGAACGGGCCGGGTTACTGGGCGGTGCGCTTGTACCGGCGCGATCCGATTGAGGAATTGATGCGCAAGGAAACCGGCGTGGAGGTTCTACTGAACATCTCCGCCTCGCCGTACAACCTTGGCAAGGAGAAGACGCGTTTCGATATGCTCCGCGCGGCGGCGATCCGGCACAAAGTCCCGCTGGCGTATTGCAATCTCGTCGGGGGCAACGATGAATTGGTGTTCGACGGCAACAGCATGGTCTTCGACGCCTCGGGCAATCTCCTCGCCGAGGCGGCCGCATTCAAAGAAGACCTCCTGATTGTTGACATTGCGGCCGACTCGCCCGCCGAAGCCTCGGCGAAGGCGGGCCCATTGCCCTTCAAACCTCTTGACCCCATCGAAGCCCTTCACGAAGCGCTCGTGCTCGGCCTGCGCGATTACACGCGCAAATGCGGATTCAAATCCGTCGTGCTCGGCTTGAGCGGCGGAATCGATTCCGCTGTCACGGCCTGTCTCGCGGTCGCGGCCCTCGGCAAGGAAAACGTCATGGGCGTGTCGATGCCGTCGCAGTTCTCGTCGAAGGGCAGCATCGACGACGCGCGCGAACTGGCCAAGAACCTCGGCATCCGCTGGGAGGTCATTCCCATTCAGGACGCGTTTCAGGTGTACAAGGGCGCGTTCAAGGAAGTGTTCAAGGGATCGCCCGAGGACACCACCGAGGAGAACATCCAGGCCCGCATCCGCGGCACGATCCTCATGGCGTTGTCCAACAAGTTCGGCCACATGCTGCTGACCACCGGCAACAAGAGCGAACTCGCCGTCGGCTATTGCACATTATACGGTGACATGGCCGGCGGCCTCGCCGTGATTGCCGACGTGCCCAAGACGATGATCTACAAACTCGCCCGCCACATTAACAGGACGCATCCTGTCATCCCTGAAGCGTCGCTGACCAAACCGCCTTCGGCCGAGTTGCGCTTCAACCAAACCGACCAGGACACGCTTCCGCCCTACGAAGTGCTGGACGAAGTCCTCAAGAAGTACATCGAAGAGAACAAGTCCGCCGCCGAGATCATCGTCGAGACGAAGCTCGACGAGAAGCTCGTCCGCGACATCATCCGCAAGATCGACCTCAACGAGTACAAGCGGAAGCAAGCCCCGCCCAGCCTGCGCGTCACCACAAAAGCCTTCGGCATCGGCCGCCGCGTCCCCATCGCCCAGCGGTATGTCGAGAGGTAATACACAAACGAAATGCCTATTCTAACACCACAGGTTTTTGACAAGAGGGCCCAGCATGAGGACGAAAACTGGGTGAAAGAAGAGTGCTACCGCTTTTACGTTCAACAGCGTCGCATCCACTGCAGTTTCACTGAGCTTATGGATCTTTGGTTGGCAGCACCGTATTGCGAAGACTGTATCCAGTCCGATCCTTTTGCGTTTCAGAGCCAGCCCGAGATACGCCCCGACACGTGGGAAGAAGACCTACTTTTTGTAATCGGGGGCGCGACGCTTATCCAAACGCAACAGGAGCTAGTAAAGAGCCCGGATTATGCATTCGAATGCAAGAAGTGCGGTCGCCATCTGCGTCCCTGGCGTGGCGATGAAATATATGTCGTTGAGTATCATCTTGAGGAACACTACAGCATTCCCTTGGAA
>CAZAQZ010000505.1:0-2526 GCA_964487175.1 uncultured Verrucomicrobiota bacterium
AAAGAACCGGAGAAAAAAGATGAAAATTGCAATTATTGGCGTTGGAAATGTCGGCAGCGCGTTGGGCACCGGATGGGCAAAGAAAGGTCATTCCGTCACCTTCGGTGTGCGCAATCCACAGGACGAAAAAGTGAAGAAGGCACTCGCCGGAGCGGGTAAGAATGCCCAGGCCGCCACGGTTTCAGAGGCGGCCAAATCAGCTGAGGTGGTCGTCCTGGCAACCCCCTGGCCTGCCACCCAGGAAGCGGTCCAGTCCGCCGGGAATTTAAGCGGCAAGATCGTTGTCGATTGCGTCAATCCGTTGAAGCCCGACCTCTCGGGTCTGGCCATCGGCCAGACAACGTCCGCCGCGGAGCAAGTGGCCGGTTGGGCCAAAGGCGCCAAAGTGGTCAAAGCCTTCAACACGACCGGCGCGGGCAATATGGCCAATCCAAAATACGGTTCCCAGAACGCCAGCATGTTCATTTGCAGTGATGATGCAGCGGCCAGGAAAACTGTCGGCGGACTCGCGGAGGACCTCGGGTTCGAGGTTGTGGATGCCGGGCCGCTGGTCATGGCTCGCGCCCTGGAACCTGTGGCGCTGTTGTGGATTTACCTCGCGTACGGCGGCGGACTCGGCCCGAATTTCGCCTTCAAAATTTTGAAACGATAAGGATGTAACAATGAAACCACGATTCCAGACAATTTCGAGCAGCGAGACCGACAACGTCCAAAGCACGGCGGCACCAGCGGTGTCTTCGATCCCCCTGCCGACCAACGATGAATTGCTCGACGCGTACTCGCGCGCGGTCGTTACCGCCGCGGAGACCGTCAGCCCGTCCGTCGTCAAGATCGACGTCGAACACCGGCGTCACCGGAACTCGCGCCATGCGGAACACGGCAGCGGGTCAGGGTTCGTGTTCACGCCCGACGGTTTCATCCTGACCAACAGCCATGTTGTCAGCGGCGCGGACAAAATCGAGGTCACGCTGACCGATGGACAACATTTTCGCGCCTACCCGATCGGGGACGATCCCGACACGGACCTAGCGGTGATTCGCGCCAACGGGCCGAATCTCGTCGCCGCATCGCTTGGCAATTCGCAGGCGTTGCGTGTCGGCCAGCTCGTCGTGGCGGTCGGCAATCCGTATGGCTTCCAAACGACCGTCACCGCCGGCGTGGTCAGCGCGCTCGGGCGCTCGTTGCGGTCGCAATCGGGCCGGCTCATCGACAACATGATCCAGACCGACGCCGCGTTGAATCCCGGTAATTCCGGCGGCCCGCTGGTCAACGCGCGCGGCGAAATCGTCGGCGTCAACACCGCCGTCATTCTGCCCGCGCAAGGCATCTGCTTCGCGATCCCCATCGACACCGCCAAATGGGTGGTCAGCCTGCTCATGCGCGATGGCAAAGTGCGCCGCGGATACCTCGGTTTCGGGGGACAAAACATCGAACTGCCGCGCCGGTTCGTCCGCCATCATCAATTGGCGAAGACGCACGGCATCCTCGTGGTGTCGGTTGAACCTGACAGCCCCGCGCGTGATGCGGGACTGGCCGAAGGCGACGTGATCGTGGCGTTCAACGGCGAACCGCTCGCCGGCATTGACGATCTGCACCGGCATTTGACCGACGGCGCCATCGGCACGCGTTCGACGCTGACGATCCTCCGCCGCACGGAGAAACTCACGCTCGACGTCACGCCCGAGGAATCGTTCCCGCGCGTCCAAGGCTAATGAAGAAGACTGTCCTGATCACCGGCGCCTCTTCCGGCATCGGCAAGGCATCCGCCCGATGTTTTGCCGCCAACGGCTGGAACGTCGTCGCGACCATGCGCGCCCCGGCCAAGGAAACCGAATTGGCCGGCCTCAGCGACGTGCTGGTGACGCGTTTGGACGTTCAGGACCGCGAGAGCATCAGCCAGGCGATCATGGTGGGCATCGCCCGATTCGGGAAAATCGACGCGCTGATCAACAATGCGGGCTACGGCCAGTATGGCTTGTTCGAATCGATCCCGAGGGAGAAGGTTCAGGAACAGTTCGATGTAAACGTCTTCGGCGTGATGGATGTCACGCGGGCCATTCTCCCGCATTTCCGTAAGAACCAGGCCGGGATCATCATCAATATCAGTTCCGGGGGAGGCCTGTTCACCTTGCCGATGATCTCGTTGTATTGCGCCAGCAAATTCGCCCTGGAAGGGTTCTCTGAGGCGCTGGCCTACGAACTCGCGTCCCAGAACATCATCGTCAAACTCGTCGAACCCCATGGAGGCGTAACCAGCACCAACTTCTCGGAACGGGCGGCCATGGACCGCGCGCGCTATCCCTCCCTGAAAGACTACGACGCGTTCGCCGCCCGCACGACCGCGGCCTTCGCCCGCATGACCGCCGCGCGAACGACCAGCGCCGATGAGGTTGCCCAGGTCATCTACAACGCCACTACCGACGGCTCGACCCAGCTTCGCTACCTGGTCGGCGACGACAGCCGCGGCTTCATCAAAGCCAGGCAGGAGATGTCCGAACAGGACTACGTCAATTTCATGAGATCGCA
>CAZAQZ010000506.1:0-2526 GCA_964487175.1 uncultured Verrucomicrobiota bacterium
CGTGAACACCAAGGTCTCGAAGATGTCCACGCACGGCAAACAGATCAAGGTCGTGTTCGAGTCGAACGGGCAGCAGAAAGAGGAATTCTACGACCGCGTGCTGGTGTCGGTCGGCCGGGTCCCGAATTGCGGCGATCTCGGGCTGGAAAACACGAAGGTCACCCGTGACGACCGCGGCTTCATCAAAGTGAATACAAAACAGGAAACCAGCGACCCGAACATCATGGCCATCGGCGACGTGGTCGGCGGCGCATTGCTCGCGCATAAGGCGTCGCGCGAGGCGCGCGTGGCGGTGGAAGTGATTTGCGGCGAACCGAGCGAATTCCAGAGCATCACGATCCCGGCGGTCATTTTCACCGACCCGGAAATCGCCTGGTGCGGATTGACCGAGGCGGAGGCGAAGGAGAAGGGGATCGAAGTGCAGGTTGCGAAGTTTCCCTGGTCGGCTTCCGGCCGGGCGCTGACGTTTGACCGCACCGACGGCATGACCAAGCTGATCGTTGATCCCGAGACAGAGCGACTGCTCGGTGTGGGCATTGTCGGCCATGGCGCGGGCGAACTGATTGCCGAAGGCGTGCTGGCCATCGAGATGGGCGCGACGGCAAAGGACCTGGCCGAGGCGATTCACCCGCACCCGACGTTGTCGGAGACATTGATGGAGGCCGCCGAAGTCTTCTACGGTGTTCCCACCCACACGTTTGTCCGCAAGAAATCCGAAGCGAGCTGAGCCCGAAAGCCGTTCGCGCATTGCGCTCGCAAACCTGGCCCGCTCCATGTTAAGAAAAAGCTGGAGGGCATTGTGAAGATCAAGCCTGGTATCTCCGACATTCTTTGGATGGCAGCGGGCGCGGTCCTGCTGTTGATCATCATGCTGGCGGTGCTGCATTTCCACACGAAACAGACTCCCGACGAGGAACTCGCTTCCAAAGCCCGCAGGCTCGATCTCGTCGAGCAGATGCGGTTTAATCTCTCCTCGGCCGCCGAAGCGGAAAAGAGCGCCGTCATGGCCATCACCGACAAGGATTCGCAGACCTACGCGGACGAAGCCCGCGTGGCCACGGCGCAGGTGGAGCAGGGACGCAAGCAAATGGGGGATCTCCTTGCGACGGACGGCACCGCGGCGGAGAAGGATTCGCTCGCGCAATTCACCAAGGCGTTTGCCGAATTCCAGCACATCGACAACGATCTGCTGGCCCTCGCCGTCAGCAATACCAACCTGAAGGCCTACAGCCTTGCATTCGGCCCAGCCGCCGACGCGCTGAATGAAATGGACACCGCCCTTTCCCATCTCGTCACAGACAATGCCGCATCCCCGGACGCGCGGAACATCGCCCTACTGGCTTTCGGCGCGCAGACCGCGGCGTTGCGGATCCAGGCATTGCTCGCGCCGCACATCGCGGAGGAAAGCGACGCGAAGATGGACGCCTTGGAAGCGCAGATGAGCAAGCACGACCAGGAAGTCCACAAGGATTTGGATGGATTGGCGCCCTTGGTCAAGCCGGATGACGCGCACGACCTCGAAACCGCCGTGTCGAGCTACACCCGTTTCAGCGGCATCAGAACGCAAATCCTCGTCCTCTCCCGCGAGAACACCAACGTGCGTTCCCTGGCCATTTCCCTCAACGAAAAGCGCAAGGTGACACTCTCGTGCCAGGACGCCTTGTCCGCCCTGCAACAAGCCATCAAGGACGAACCCATCGACGGCGCCGACTACCATCTCCCGACCAACCCCCGCCAGATGTAGACGGACACGGGCAGCTCGGCAACGGTCTTGCGCGGGGCGATGGCGTGGGATAAGCTCACGGCCAAACCATGCCGCTGATCGCCAGCAAAGACCCGGATCCGCACCCCGAGTATAAACCGCTGACCGAGCGCGTTCAGGATTGGATTTTCAAATTGGACGTGGGCTGGGGCATCCACTGGTTTCGGCTCGGGCTGTTCTGTCTGCTGACGTTGCTGGTGATCCTGCTCTACACCGGCGCGCAATTCTATGGGCTGCGCGAACCGCTGGCGATGGACATGGGCCAGCTCGCGCACAACCTCGCCGCCGGCCGCGGATACGTGACCAAGAACATTCGCCCGTTCGACATCTATTACCTCAACTCGATCGGCAAACCGACCATCGAACAGACGCGCGAGGCGGTGCCGGAATTGCGGACGCCGCCGATGTATCCGCTCGTGTTGTCGGCGCTGTTTCGTCTGATCAAGCCGGAGTTTGAAGCGAACCTGGGCCTGTTGGAGAACGGGACGAGCTGGCTGATCAACGCCCCGCCACAGGGGTTGAAGTTCGGCTACGAAACAGCGCAGGGACAGAAGTTGAAATGCGACCGCGTGATCATGGTGACGGGCTGGCTGGTCTTCCTCGCGGGAATGGCGCTGATGTATCTGCTGGCGCGCGAACTGTTCGATCATCGGGTGGCGGTGCTGAGCGCGTTCCTGTATCTGTTCTGCGAACCGCTGCTGAACGGCGCGACCCAGGGACTGCCCGTCGGGTTCATGATGGTGATGTTCATGCTGGCGACGTAC
>CAZAQZ010000507.1:0-2525 GCA_964487175.1 uncultured Verrucomicrobiota bacterium
AGCTTTTTCTCCAGTTGCTGCATGTGAAATTCCTGCGCGAGCGATTTCTTCTCCTCCGGCGTCACCCACTTGTTGTTGAATTTCACGAACCCGAGTGAAACCTGGTCCATCTCCGCCTTCCATTGGTCGCGTCTCGCATGGATCTCCGCTGCGCGCTCGGAGTTGGTGTAGGTGGCGAGGAATGTATCGAACGCCGCCAGCCCCTGCGTATAGAAATCCGGCCGCAACTCCTGGTTGACCTCCAACTGGTATTTGCCGAGATCATCATACGCCGCCATCTCCGCGCGTTTCATCGGCGACTCGCGATGGACGGTCTTGATGCCGGACTTGGCGACGGTCCGGGTCATGAAGATCGTCCGGCTCTTGTTGGCGGTCTTGATGTCAATCTGGCTGTCGGTTTCCGAAACGATCTGGCCGTCGATCACTTCGCCCGAAGTCAGCGTGATGGAATCGGCCCATGCGGTGGTCGCCATGGCCGCGAGAAACATACCGAGGCATCCGAATGTGAGAAAGCGCGTGCGAACAGTCATGACCATGCTCCCGAAGACCAACCAGATTAGGCTCTGTCACTACAGGCCGTCAAGCAAGGAGAGAACCCGCAACCAGCCTCACGCCTTTTGCGGGAGGCTTTCAAGCCAGCGGATGATGCGCTATAAGGAATCGTGGAAGCTCCAGTTCAATGAAACTCCACCTACTCTGCGCAGCGTTTGCCTGCCTCGTTCTGGCCGGTGGCGCGTGGGCCCAGCCATCCACGGACGAGAAGCCTCCCGGCGTCTCCGCCGACAATTCCACCACCAATGCCACGGACTATCTCGCGCAGGCATGGAGTTCCTATGGCGACCGGCACTTTCGCGACGCCCGCGCGGCGTTCGAACAAGCCGTTTCCCTTGATCCAACCAACGCCCGCGCCTACTACGGCCTGGGAAGCAGTCATTTCGCGCTGGGAGAGTTTGGACAGGCAGCCAATACATTCAAGCAATACGTCGCCCTGAAGCCCGGCGCCACCGGGTACTTCTGGTTGGGCGAATCCCTGTTTCGGGCCCGGTCTTACACCAACGCCATTGAAGCGCTCCGAAAAGCAGTTGAAGTCAAACCAAGCAACGCGCTGGCCCATTTCCATCTCGGGGAAAGCTATTACCGCCTCAACGCTTTGGAAGATGCCGAGAAGGAATATCGACAGACCATCAAGATTGACCCGACAAATTCACATGTCCGCGCCGCGCTGGGGGATTGTCTCTATCAACTGAAATCGTATCAGGAGGCAGCGAATGAGTTTCGGGAGGCGATCAGGTTCGAGCCGACGAGCTGGTACTCCCATCAGGCGCTGGGAGATTGTCTCTATCAATTGAAATGGTATCAGGAGGCGCTGGACGAATTCCGGCTGGCCGCGAAGTACGCCCCGGCAAGTTTCGAGGCCCGCCTCGGTCTTGGCGACACGCTGCTCCGGTTAAGGCAATTCCCAGAAGCGGCGGACGCCTATCTGGAAGCGATCCGGATCGACCCGCGAAATTTCCGGGCCTGGCACCGGCGTGGAATCGCGTTGACGGCCTCCCTGCAATTTCCCGAGGCCCTGCCGAACTTTGAAAAAGCATACGAACTGAACAAAACCGATCACGAGGTGAAGCGCGGTCTTTTCGTCGCCTACATGGCAACATCCGAATTTGGAAAGGCGGCCGCGCTCTATCCCGTGGGGTACGACCTCGGCGTCGGATTGCTCCTGGCTTCCTTCGGGCTCGGATCGGCCCTGCTGCTGAGGAGGAGCTTTCGAGAATCTGCTGACCCCACCCCTGGCCTGCTCTTCTCCATTTGTTGGATCCTGGTGTGCTTCGAGGGACAACTGGCCTTTGCTTTTGTGGCGGGCCTCTTCGGTCTAACCTTTGCTTCCGGGAGCTTGATTGTCGGGATGTTGGCGGCCCCCCTTCCATTGTTCATTGCGGCGGTGGCGGCGTTTCCCCGGCAACCGTGGGGCCAGCCGTTCGCACGGCCTCGCTCGCTTCCGTGGAAACCGTTCGCAATCGCGTGTCTCGGGATGCTCCTGATAAACGCGGGAACCGCCGGGTTTGCCAAACTGATCGCCGCGATCACGCACAAACCGGTTCCCGACCCCACCAATCTGCCCTTCATCAAAAACATGATCGGCAGTCATCCCGTGCTGGCGGTGTTGGCCGGCGTGATTCTCGGGCCAGCGGCGGAGGAAGTCATGTTTCGGGGCCTGCTGTTCGGCGCCGTGCGGAATTGGTTGAACCCAGCCTGGACGATTGTCATTACCGCCGTCATATTCGCGGCAATTCATGGAGATTTCCACTATTTTGTCCCGCTGATAGCGATTGGCGCGGTGCTCGGCTGGCTGCGGCACAGGACCGAATCGGTCTGGCTCTGCGCGGCCATTCACATTCTCAATAACGCAATCGCGTTCACGGGCACTTAACAGCCTCTCGGAAGACGCCGCCTCGCAGCAAACGCAACCCTGTCATATCGGAACGGGTTTGTAACACAAACCCCGGCTTGAAGACTGTGGTCATTTC
>CAZAQZ010000508.1:0-2519 GCA_964487175.1 uncultured Verrucomicrobiota bacterium
TCTTCCGCTGCCGGACTTTTCGGAACTGCCCGCGTTTTCAATGTGTTATGACTTAGACTGCCGCCATGGCATCCGCAGTGCTAGCCCACAAGTTGTGAGCATGGATTGTTCAGTAACCAAGAGGGCTACGATACTGCTCGTAGACGACGACGTGGAAGTACTCAAGGCGTTGACGAAGGTCCTGGAGAAGGATCATTACGAAGTGGTCGCCCATCCCAATGCGATGAGCGCGATCGACTTCGTGAATTCCTCGAAGAAGATGTTCGACCTCGTCGTCACCGATGTGTCGATGCCCGGCATGAAGGGGACCACCTTCCTGACCGCAGTCAAAACCGCATTTCCAGCGGTGCCTGTGATCGTGATCACCGCGTTTGGCGATTGGGGTCAGTACATGGAGACCCTGCGCGAAGGCGCTTACGAGTATCTGAGCAAGCCGCTGGAGAAGACGGAATTGCTGTCCGCCGTGCGCCGCGCCCTCACCAATGGGGCGAAGGTTGACAATCACAAGCCCGCGACGCAAAACGGGCAGGTTTCCTCCTAGCTGATCCAAGCGGGCAAGTCACTCAGGCTCATGATCGCAAGGGCAGCTTCTTTTAGACGACCCGACCATGGTCGCGCTCCCAGGCTTCTTCTTCATGGGTGAAATAGCGGACGCGAACCTTCTTGTATTCCCTGGTGCTGTAGAGCGCGGAGTATTCCGTGATGCCGGTCTTTTCAGAAATGGAGCGCAACGTCTGTTCGCAGTCGGTGGCGTTCTTGCCGTGGACCATGGTGAAGATGTTGTAAGGCCAGTCGGGATACGACGGTCGCCTGTAACAATGGCTGACAGCGCGAAGTCCCCCCATCATTTCACCGGCACGATCCACGGCGGCATCATCTCCGGGAACATGCCACACGCCCATCGCGTTGGCGCTGAAGCCGATGTTGCGATGATGCAGCACGGCGGCGATGCGCCGCAACTTGCCTTCCTCGGTGAATCGGCGGGTCATGTCCTGCAACTGTTGAAGCGACACACCCAATTCGCGTGCGTAATCGGCAAATGGGCCGGGTGTGATGGGCAAATCGCGTTGCAGCATCCGGACGAATTCAATCTCGGCGGGGGTTAGTGTTGTGCTGGTGGCGCGTTTGGTCTCCGTGTACTGCGGCGCCATCGCGTCATCGGGCCTGGCATCGCCCCCCAGATCGAATTGCACACCGATCTTGTACAACTTCAGCGTTGGCAGCAACCGCATGGCCTCGGCGCCCGATTCGCGCTGAAGGATCGCGACAGTCTGCTCCAACCCGAGCGCGCTCGTGGGCGCCACGGCAATGGTGAACCAGAGGTTGAAGGCATTGTTACGAAGATAATTGTGGCTGACGCCCGGATGACAGTTGATGATCGCCGCTGCTTCATCCACGCGCGCCGGGTCAACGCGGGCGGCAACCAAACTGGAGGCATACCCAAGGCTGCGGGTATCGAAGATCGCGCTGATCTGTCGTATCACCTGTGCGTCCTTGAGTCGTTGGACGCGGCCGAGTACGTCTTCTTCATGTGTACCGATCAGGCGGGCGATTTCGGCGAATGGCCGTTCAGAAACCGGCACCGATGCCTGCATCAGCTCAAGGAGCTTGATGTCGATTGGGTCGGTGACGGCGCTCATGGTTCGATCGGGTTTTTCAAAGGGCGCGATTCTGGATGCGATCCCGGCTCCCACGATAGGGGAGAATGCGGGGCTAGGCAAGCCGGCGCACCGCCAAAATGTCCAACATGCCTCCGCCTGCCGTCACCTTGTCACAAAAGGCAACCGGATAAAAGTCAGGCTGACGCTTTGCAATCCTCTTTGGAACCAACTACTTACCCGGACATTGCGGGGTGATGGCATTTGTATTGCTAGCCCATCGGGACAGGCTCATACTTCGCATCTGAAGGGTGCGCCGATAACCAGATCTGCAAAAGATGGATGATGATTCACCCAACGCAGGGCAAGCGCCGCAGGCAAAGACGCCTTCACTGATCGAGAATTGGATCAGCCTGTGTGGCATTATCCTTGGCGCGAGCAGTTTCTTCGCCGTTGTTTGCCTCATCACATTGGATTTCTACCGGGGCTTCAGCAACCCGTACATGGGGATCCTGACGTACCTGGTGGCCCCAGCCTTCCTGGTGACAGGATTGTTCCTGATTGCTGTCGGAGCGTTCCTGGAGAGGCGTCGTCGTCGAAAGCTCGCGCCCGGCGAGGTTCCGCGCCACCCGCGCATCGATTTCAATATCCCACGGCAACGCAACGCGTTTCTGGTGGTCGCGATCGTCACGTTCGTGTTTCTCCTGTTCACGGCGCTGGGCAGCTATCGTACGTATGAATTTACCGAGTCGGTGCAATTCTGCGGCATGACCTGTCACGCAATCATGAAACCTGAGTACACGGCCTATCAAAACTCGCCGCATGCGCGCGTCACCTGCACGCAATGCCACATTGGTTCCGGCGCGACATGGTTTGTGAAGTCGAAGCTGTCCGGCAGCTACCAGGTCTACGCCGCCCTCG
>CAZAQZ010000509.1:0-2516 GCA_964487175.1 uncultured Verrucomicrobiota bacterium
GCAATAGCGGCGCAGGCCTTGACAAGTTTATGGTTATCGGCTCGAGCGGCGGGATTGCGATGCAGAACTCCGTGGTGGGATCCAATGGTGTCGTCGAGGTGGACAATTCGGAATCCTATATCGTCTACAGTTCAATCGTGCTTAACCAGGGCGGCACGATGTCGGTGGTCAACGGCGGTACGATCATGATCGGTCAGGAAAACGAGGGTGCAGGCGGCAATGGCACATTTGCATTCAATGGCACGATTCTAAGCGTCGCCGGGGCCAATACGACGAACTGGCTGGCCGGCGCGAATCCCAACGACAACCATTCCAATAGCTTTGTCGTGGCAAACCATGGTGCGATCGTGGTCAACGGTGGTGCTCTCAACGTCAACGCGGGGGCGGCGACGACCGATGACGGCCTGCTGATCCAATCAGGAGGTTCTATAATTGTCTCCAATGGCGGCTCGCTGATCATCAACCGCACATCCGCGGCTTGGAACGCTAACGACGCGTCGAATCAGGGCAGCATTATATTGTCCAACGGCACGTTGACGGCGCAGATTTCCGGCACAACGTTTACCAACGGGAACCAAAACGGCGGCTCCTGGCAAAATCAGGCGCAGATCAGTGGTTGGGGCACGATCGCCGCGCCGTACTTTTCGACGTCGACCAGCACACAGACCGCCAACAACGGCACGCTGACGTTCACCGGCAACATTTACAATCCCCAATCCGCCAGTTCCTTCTGGATCGCCACCAACGTGGGCGCTCAGGCCAATACGCTGCAGTTCTCGGGCAAGAACATTGATGTCCTGGCCGCGGGGACGCTGTTGAACAGCAACGGGACCGTCTCTGTCACCAACCAGGCGACTCTCATCTTGCCGACGACTTATTTCCGGAACGATGGCACGCTGCAATTCGCTGGCGCGATGATGACGTACACCAATATTACTGGCTTGCAGAATTTCACCAACAGCGCCACCGGAGTGATCGCCGGCTACGGCACGTTCCAGACTGCGATCAACACCGCCGGCAGTTACGGCATCCAGAACAATGGCACCATCCTGGCTAATGCCACGGGCACGTCCAGCAATTTGATCTTCCAGACCGCATCATCCACGTTTGGCTTCCAGAACGCTGGCTACATTCAGATTAACACCGGTGCAGTCTTCGAAGTCGACCGCTGGGGCGGCAGTTCCGGCAACCCGTGGCTGACAGCCAGTCAGCAGTTGACGAACTCAGGAACTGTCTCGATGAACGGCGGTACTTGGATGAACACCGATTTTGGATCGAGCCTGACCGGCTTCGCGATCATCAATACGGGAACAATTTCCGGCAACGGAACCTTGCTGGCTGCCGTGAACAACAGCGGGACGATCATTGCCAACGCGGGCACATTGACACTATTCAGCACCAATACGGCCGGTTTCGGCTCCGTCTTTTCCCAGACAGGGACGTTGGAGATCCAATCCGGCAGCACATTGCTAATCAGCAACAATAACGGCATTGTCAACTTTGCCAACGGCGGGGTGATTACCAACCTCGGCGGCACGCTGACCGCGGGCGTGATCGTGAATACAGGCACGATCAAGGGATTCGGCACGATCACGGGATCCGGCACATTCGGCATCACCAACTCCGGTACGATCCTGGCGGATGCGACCTTGGGCGGCACGGCGCAGGGCACATTGACGCTCACGCTGTTTGGCGTGACCAACACCGCTCAGATCGGCACCATCGGCACGAATACAGTGCTCAATTTGCTGGGCGTCAATAATCTGGTCAACGCGACCAACGGGATCATAAGTATTTCAGGCGGCACGATTGAAGCCAACGGGACGGCGATCACCATCACGAATTTGGGTGTGTTGGCCGGTGTCGGCAGCCCGGGTAACATTGTGAACCTCGGCGCCAACTCATCGTTTATTGCGCAGAACCCAATCAGCGGCCTGAGCAACTTGACAGCAACGATCTCGACGACCAATTCAGGAATTCTGGGCGGAAATAGCGGCGCCACGCTTCAATTAACTGTCACGAGCGTTAGCGGCTCCAGCATCGCCACCAATAATTCGATTGTTAATAATGGCACGATTGGATTCGGCGGCGGCTGGATCACCAACGCAGCGACGACGGCCAGCGGTGGCATCGGGTTCTTTACGATTACAAACAACACCGGCCAAGTCTACGGCAACGGCACGCAGAACCTCGTTATCGTTAACCAAAGCGGTGGCGAACTCATTGCCAGCAACGGCAGCCTCAGGCTGGGTATGGCGGGGGCCAACGCGGGGTTGATTAGCAACTTTAACTCGTCTTCCACACTCATTCTGACCAACACGGTGCTGGTGAACAATGGCAGCATTGCGCTGAATGGCGGCGGATTGATCATGGGCGGCAGCGTGATCACCAACGGCGGCACGATCGCCGGCCCAGGTTACTATTCATCCGGCGTTTTCAATCTGAGTACGGGCACGGTGACAGCGACCGGCGGTCTGCTGGCCATTGCCACCAACGGGCCTGCCACTGAAGCGGTG
>CAZAQZ010000510.1:0-2509 GCA_964487175.1 uncultured Verrucomicrobiota bacterium
TCCCGCTCAAGGCAATGGTGGAATTGTCAAAGCTTTCACCGAGTCTCGGGTTGTTCAACAATTTCCCGTCAGGCGGTCCGCTGATCTGGCAATGCGTTCCGCCGTGGCTGGTGTTCTCGGACGGACGCGCGAATCTCTATGGCCGCGAGTTCATGGATCAATACCGCGCGGCGTTGCGCGACTCGGACAAATGGGACGCGTGGATGCGTGAGCGAAGTATTTCGGTCGTGTTCATCCAATACGGCACGGGGGACGATAATGTGTTGCTCCAGCATCTGGCGCAGGGCACTGACTGGACCCTTCTCTACTTCGATCACGCCGGATGCATTTTTACGCGGGCTGGAGCCGCATCGACGCAGGTCCCGTGGGACGATCCGGTTGCCGTGGAACAGTATGCCCGCCATGTGGCCGACAACGTGACCGGCACGGACGCCTTTTCGTGGGGACAACTCGTCACCACGATGGGCAATTTCCTGATGGTCTGCGGCAAGACGGACGCGGCGGAGCGATTGTTCAATGACGCACTCGCCAAAAACCCCCGCGTCTCGGAAGCTTGGATGAACCTCGGTGTCATCGAGCGTAATCGCGGCCATTTCGACAAGGCCCTGCGGCTGGCCAACGAACTCCTGTCGCGCAATCCGTATTATTATCAGGCCCGCCTGATGCGGGCGGAAGTCGAAGCAGCCCGCGGCGACATGGAGGCCGCCGTTGCCGACGCGGACGCCGTGCTTTGGCGCGTCCCGCATTCGGCGCAGGCGTGGTTCGTTCGCGCCCAGCTGGCGGCGCGTGGGGGCGACCGCGACAAGGCAATCTCCTGCCTGCAACGCGTGGTGGCGGAGCGTGCGGATGACGCCACGGTGTATTGGTTTCTGGCGAAACTGCTGGTGGGACAGGGCCGGATCAACGAAGCCGTGTCGGCCTACGAGAATTCTTTGCGGGTCTGGGTCGGCGCCCCGAAGCAACGCGCCCAGGTCGAAGCCGAGTTGCGCCAGGTTCGTGCCGCTGCGGCAAAATAGACAGACCCTCCGTGTGCCAACCCGTTCATTGGCTGGTTCTTGATTGCTGGGCGAGCGCCCGGTTCAGATTTGTTTTCGCCGCTGAATAATCAGGCTTGAGCCGCAAGGCTGCCTCGAAGTGGGGGATCGCGTCATCGATCCTGCCCATCTGCGCCAGAGCGACGCCCAAGTTATTGTGCGTGTCCGGCTGATCGGGTTTAAGCCGCAGTGATTCTTCGAGATGCTCGATGCCCTCCTCGGCCGCGCCCCCTTGCAGCAACGCCGCTCCCAGATCTCTGTGCGCCTCGGCGTAGTCGGGCCTAAGCTGCACTGCCTGTTGGTCCTGTGCAATGGCGTCCTCGATGTCGCCAGTTTGACGCAATGCGTTGCCCAGATTTAAATGGGCCTGCAGGAGGTTGGGGCCGATTAGCAGCGCCTGCTTGAAGTGGCCAATCGCCTCTTCAATTTTACCCTGTTGCGCCAAAGCGATCCCCAGATTGTTCTGCGCTTCAGGGTAACCGGGACGAATCTCCAGTGCCTGGTTGTACTGCTCGATTGCCTTCTGGATATTGCCCGCTTTAACCAAAGCAAGCCCCCAATTGTTGTAGGCGATCCAGCAGGCAGGATTCTTTTCGAGGGTGTCCCGCCACAGGGTGTCCTCATCCTGAAATACCCGGCAGCGCTGCCAGTTCAGGAAACCTAAGCCTGCGATGACGATCCCTGTCGCAGCGGCTCTCGCCGCCCGTTGTCGCAACATACTTGCTCCAGCTGCGACCCCCAACGCGATCACCCCGATGCTGGCCAGATATTGAAAGTGATCGGCCACGAACGAGAAGCAAAAATAATAGATGTCGAAAAATCCAAGAACGGGCAACAGCGCCGTGATGAAAAACCCCAACCCAAAAAGAGTTGCCCGCGCCCAGGGCTGTTGCCGCCATGCCCACAGCAAGGCGGATCCTGTCACCAGTCCCGCCAATGGCAGCCAAAATAAAAACGACATCGCCTGCACATCCCAGCGCGGATACACGGCCGCCAGGTTTACAGGCCAAAGCAACTTGGCCGCATAGAACGATACCGCTTTGCCGGCGATGACAAACCGCTCCGCTAATCCCAGGTTCCATTCATTGGTGCCCACCTGTAGGATGTACCCGCGCTGCTCGACCACGGTCAGCACCGACATCCCCGCGGCCAGGGCGAAAAAGGGGATCAGGCGCAGCCGGTCCATGCGCGTCCACCGTTCACGCCACCACCAGGCGATCCACAACAGCACCGCGGGCAAAACCACGGTCGAAGGTTTGCTTAAAATGGCCGCGGCACAGCAGAGCAACGCCAGCGTGTACCACGCAATCCTGGGTCGGGCCCTGTACCGCAACCAGAACAGCAGCGACAAAAAAAAGAACACACCCGACTGGGTATTCTTTAGTTCGGTAATCCAGGCAACCGACCCAACGTTCACAGGGTGCACCGCCCAAATGGCGGCAGCGGCCCAGGCGCCGGGCGCGCGCAACCGGCGA
>CAZAQZ010000511.1:0-2506 GCA_964487175.1 uncultured Verrucomicrobiota bacterium
GTAGCAAACTGATTAAAGTCCCGTCCCGATGGAAGTGCGATGTCAGAATTGCGGTCAGCCCATCATTGTCGCGGACGATCGGCCAGGCCAGAAAGTCCAATGTCCTTCGTGCGCCGTATCGCAAATCATCTCCGCCGGTTCCCCCTCCAAATCGCGAGGCCGGTTTCGTCCGGGCCCTCCCGCGGAACCCCGGCCAACGCAACCCACGTCGCGGCACGCTTTTGAGCCGATCCCGCGTCCCTTGGTTTACGGGGCGGGCACCCTGTTCGTGTTGCTGGTCCTCCTGCCGTTCTGGCTGTATCTGTTTCGGGACCGGTTCCAGAGTCACCCAATCCTGTTGAGCGATGACACAGCCACGCTCACCATCTCAGAGGCCTCGCGTACGAATATCGCTACGCCGGTGTTCGATGAAACGCGGCCTGCAAAAAGCTCACTGGATCAATTCCATGGTGTGCAACTGGATGCCAGCCGCGACGATTTGCAACAGCGGTTCCCCCTGCGGTTGCGGAACACGCTCGGGATGGAACCCGAAATCTACGACGCGCGCAAAGTCGGCGACGTGGAATCGATGACCGCCTATTTCTACAAGAATGGTCTGAAGGAATTCTCCATGGTGTTGCACGAGCAGCACGCGCTGCCCGACGCCGTCCAGAAGGAATTGACGGAACAATTTGGCGAACCGAACGATTCGTCAGAAGCCAACAACGCCCCGGCATCCTCCACAGCGGGATTGAGTTTGCCGCGCATTGGCGTCGGTGAACAAACCGATGATCTCGACAAGAAACTCGCCGGTTTTGCCTTCCTACGCGAGCTGTCGTGGTACGATGACCGCAACCGCATCGATTGCACGATTTACTACACGTCGCCCGACCCAACGCAATGCGTCTCGCTGGTCTCAATCCACGTGAGTAACGTCGCCTGGCTCAATGCAAATCGCCCACTCGTAAACGTCGCCGCCCCGGGCGCTCCCGAGGACGAGCAGCAGTCGACCGCCGCCCCCACCAACGAGCCGCCGAAGCATTTGTTCCCGTGATAGCGTTGCTCGTTTTGCTTGTCTTGAAAAACAATGGGGGGCAAACTCGGCCAGTTGAGTACAGGGGTTCGCAAACAGGTTGTTTAGCTGGCATATGAATAGGTGGTTTGTAATCAGATTGGCAATCGTCGCCGGTTCTGCTGCCGAAGGATTGCGTGGCGGAATGAGTTACGGCAACCATTCAGACATAGATTGGCTATCGTGCTGGATAGTCTCTGCTGCGACTACCGTTGGGACCTTTGTTGGCCTAACGTTTTTACACAAAACACAGGAGTCCACTTGGACAAAGCCTTCATGGTTTCAAAATCCGTTCCAACCTCGTTCCCAACCCCTGCAGCTTTGGGATCTGGGTGGGCTTACCGCATTCGCTAGCGGCTTAGGTGGCGTAATCAAGACTTTATGTACAAACAGATATGAGCAACTGCCTGAGCCGTGTTTGTACCTTTTTATGGGGCTTGGCATCTGGATTGCCGTTCGAATTTGGATTCTGGTATTCCTGCGTGGCGTGGATGACAAACAGAATTGAAAGCCTGACCAATCCGCTCCCGCCAACCGCTGCCCGCTGACCTACGCCAAACCGGGGTTGCGACTAAAAAATAAATGCGGCTCTACTCATACCCATTCGGATGGAGGCGGTGCCATTGCCAGGCGCTGTCGATGATGGCTTCCATCGAGTCGAAGCGCGGAGTCCAGCCCAGCACTTTGCGGATCTTGGTCGAATCGGCCACGAGCTTGGGCGGGTCACCCGGGCGACGGGGGCTTTCAACCACGGGAATCTTGAGGCCGGTGACGGTTCTCGCTGCCTCGACCACCTGGCGGACGGAATAACCGTCGCCGCTGCCGAGATTGAACACGTCGCTCTTGTCGTGTTTGAGCGCCAGCATGTGGGCCTGCGCCAAATCCACAATGTGAATGTAATCGCGGATGCACGTGCCGTCGGGCGTCGGATAATCCGTTCCAAAAATTTCCACGTGCGGTTTCTGTTCCAGGGCGACCTTCAACACGTTCGGGATCAGGTGGGTTTCCTGCCAGTGATGTTCGCCGTAGTTGCGCGTCGCCCCGGCGGCATTGAAATAGCGCAGGCAGACGTACTGAAACTCGTGCTCGCGGGCGCACCAGTCCAGGACGCGCTCGAACATCAATTTCGATTCGCCATAAGGATTGATGGGTTCCTTGGGCATGTCCTCACTGATCGGCGTCTTCTTCGGGGTGCCGAAAATGGCGCAGGTGGAGGAGAACACGAACTTGCCCACGCCGGCCTGGATGCAGCCTTCGATGAGATTGATCCCGTTGGCGACGTTGTTGCGGAAATATTTCTCCGGGTTGGTCATGCTTTCCCCGACCAACGCGCTGGCCCCGAAATGCATCACCGCATCGGGCCGGATTCGCTCCAGGCTCTTGAACAACCGGGGACGGTCCGACAAATCGGCCTTGATGAAGTCTGCGCGCAGATCGACCGCCTGCCGGTGTCCT
>CAZAQZ010000512.1:0-1860 GCA_964487175.1 uncultured Verrucomicrobiota bacterium
GACCGCGGCCACGGCGTGGTGCGGATTCCCATCGAGCGCGCCATGGAACTGCTGGCGCAACACGGAAACAAGACGAATGCAGTGTTGTCAGGAGCGCAACCGTGAAGAAAACCGCATTGTTAATACTGCTGGTGCTTCTCGCAACGCCGCTGTTCGCGCGACAGGACCGACCCGCCGCGCTGGATGATGTAGGGATCGATCAACGGCTCAACCAGCAAGTGCCGCTGTCTCTGACGTTTCGTGATGAGACCGGCAAGTCGGTGAAGTTGGGTGATTATTTTGGCGACAAACCCGTGATCCTGACGCTGGTGTATTACGAGTGCCCCATGCTGTGCACGTATACGTTGAATGGGCTGGTGCGCTCGATGCAGGCACTGCCGTTCGACCTGGGCCGTCAATACCGTGTTGTCACGGTCAGCTTCAATCCGCACGAAGGCCCGGCGCTGGCCGCCGCTAAAAAGAAGGAGTACCTGTCGCATTACTCGCGCTCCGGGGGAGCAGAAGGCTGGCATTTCCTGACAGGCGACGCGCCTTCCATTGAGAAATTGGCGGACGCGGTCGGATTTCGCTACCACTACGACGCTGAAACGCGACAGTACGCGCATGCCGCGGGGTTGATGGTGCTGACGCCGCAGGGAAAAATCGCGCGCTACTTTTATGGCGTGGAATTTTCACCGCGCGATCTGCGGCTGGCGCTGGACGAGGCCTCGGCCGACAGGATCGGTTCGCCGGTCGACGAGGTTCTGTTGTTCTGTTTCCATTACGACCCCGCCACGGGCAAATACGGGCTGCTGATCACGCGTATGATTCAAATCGCCGGAGCGGGTACGGTTTTGATCATCGCCTTGTTTATAGGATTGATGTTGCGGCGTGAGCGGGCCGCGAAACCGGGAGTTGCAGGCTGATGGAACATGCACTGCCATGGTTTCCCGAAGAAGCCTCCACGGTGGCGCGGCACGTGGATTTGCTGTTCTTGTTTTTGATAGGCGTCAGCATTTGTTTCGCTGGCCTGATCTTTGGACTGATTGCCTGGTTTGCCGTCAAGTACCGCTCGCGTCCGGGACACTTGCGGGCGGAAGCGACGAGGACCCATATCGGGCTGGAGGTCGCATGGACGGTGATCCCGCTGTTGCTGACGTCGGTGATGTTCGTATGGGGGGCGAAACTGTTTTTCGGCGTATACAATCCTCCGCCGGATGCGATGCAGATTTTTGTCGTGGGAAAACAATGGATGTGGAAATTCCAGCATGCGGAGGGGCAACGGGAGATCAACGAGTTGCATGTGCCGATTGGAAAGCCCGTGCGACTGACGATGATTTCCGAGGATGTAATCCACGATCTGTTTGTGCCGGCGTTTCGGGTGAAGATGGACGTGTTGCCGGGCCGTTACACGACGATGTGGTTTCAGGCGACGCGGGTCGGCGCGTATCATTTGTTTTGCTCGCAATACTGCGGCACGGAGCACTCGAAGATGGGCGGCTGGGTGTACGTGATGTCTCCGGTGGATTACCAGAAATGGCTGAGCGGGGGGGCGACACTTGAGCCGCTGGCGGTGGCGGGAGGGCGATTGTTCGAACGGCTGGGGTGCATGGCGTGTCATCAAGCGAACGATTCGGGCCGCGGACCGACATTGATTGGATTATACGGAAAGCGCGTGAAATTGCAGACGGGCGAAACGGTGCTGGCGGATGAGGCATATCTGCGGGAATCGATCCTGAAGCCGAACGCGAAGATCGTTGCCGGTTATCAGCCGCTCATGCCGACGTTCGACGGGTTGGTCAGCGAAGAGGCGATGGTCCAACTGGTCTCGTACATCAAGTCACTCAGTCCGTTGCAGGGCGCAGAAGAAACGGAGAACAA
>CAZAQZ010000512.1:1870-2503 GCA_964487175.1 uncultured Verrucomicrobiota bacterium
CGTCCCGTGTTGTCATTGCCGCGTGAACACTATTTGAATGCGAGCTACGGCCTGAAATCGTGGTTGCTGACCACCGACCACAAGCGCATCGCATTGCTGTTTCTGGCGTCGATCACCGCGTTCTTTTTCCTGGGCGGAATCTATGCCGCGCTGATCCGGATCGAGTTGCTGACGCCGACCGGCCACTTCGTGACGGACGAGACGTACAACAAATTGTTCACGATGCACGGGTTGATCATGATTTTCTTCTTCCTGATTCCGTCGATCCCCGCCGTATTGGGCAATTTTCTTCTGCCAATGATGATCGGCGCGCGTGATCTGGCATTTCCGCGGCTGAATCTGGCGAGCTGGTACATTTACACGATCGGGGGGATTTTCACGGTCACAGCGGCGGTGACGGGAGGCGTGGACACGGGTTGGACGTTCTACACACCCTACAGCAGCGTCTACTCCAACACGCATGTCATTACAATGGCGCTCGGAGTGTTTATCACGGGGTTTTCGTCGATTTTCACCGGGCTGAACTTCATCGTCACGACGCACAAGATGCGCGCGCCGGGGCTGACGTGGTTTCGGTTGCCGCTATTCGTATGGGCGATTTATGGGACGAGCCTGATCATGGTGCTGGGCACG